>JAFMDM010000171.1 GCA_017857195.1 Methanobacteriota archaeon | reverse complement strand
AAATCTCCATCGCGAGGTGGAGATGCCCCGTCCGTGAGGGCGGGGTAGTTCACTAGTTTCAGGGTACTCTTCGGCATACTCACCGTTTTGGCGGCCCTCACGTGGTTCCTCAGGAGGTCTTTGATCGAATCTCCACGATGGGCTGCCGTAAAGGGCAGGACGGATTTACTTAAGGACGCAATGGAGAAGGTTGGGGTTCAGGCTCAACCTCAAGTGACACAAACTGAGAAGTGGAGCTACTCAAAAATGTTCAAGTATTGGAAGGGTCTTGCCCTGGTAATACCGATCTATATTCTTTGGGGAATACCGGCTGGCACGTTTGGTTTCTTCCTTAACTTCTTTGAGAGGGACGTGGGAGGTACCACGTTAGTGGCTGCCGACACAATAAACATAGGTTGGTTCGCCACCGCCATAGTTGCGCTCCTTGCCATTTACATCCCTTTGGCCGATAGGGTTAATAGAAGAACTCTCTATGTTGTCAGTGCGGCACTCTGTGCCCTCAGCTTTGCAGTCCCCATATTTCTACCCTTTAAGTTGTTGGCAGTGGCACTTTTCAACGTCCTCCTGTTTGGTTTCGGGCAGGGAGTTGGACTTTGGCCACTTAATAGGATGTGGTCGGTGGAGCTCTTCCCCACGGAGATCAGGAATACGGCCCAAGGGTTTGTGTGGGCGTGGATGAGGTTCGCCATAGGCGTGTGGAGCCTCTTCGTCCCCTCGATAGTGGCCGCAATAGGCTACTCAGCCATAGCCGCAGTGGGCACGGCCTTCTTCATCGCCAGCATTGTAATTGTCCTGGCTTTAGCTCCAGCTAGCCAAGGTAAGAGTCTGGAACAGGTGTTGAGGGACTTCTACGGAGGAGAAGCAAAGGAGATCAAGGAGGAGGCTAAGTGAACTTCTCGTACTCCACACAGAATCCTTTTCCCTGGGGTAAGGTGAATCTTCCGTTTTTTGGTCTCTGTGGGTTCAGGGAGAAGTTTTGCATCCACCTATAATGAGGGAGGTACTCCACAAGCGGCATCACGTTCTCGCTCTCAGAAAAAACAACATGAAGGTTGTAGACGTTTGAAGTATGAGGAATTACCCACGCACCGTATGCCTCCGCCAAGGCAATTACCTTCTTCATGGTTGTAATCCCACCGCTCCAGAGGGCGTCTGGCTGTAGAATTCTAACTCCTGCCTCCAGAAGTCTCAGGAAATCGTAAACATGATAGTGGTGCTCCCCTGCTGCTACTGGTACTCCCTCCTTACTAAGTTTCGTGTACCCCTTGAGGTCATCTGGGAGTAGAGGTTCCTCGATCCAAGCCAACTCGTAGCGCTCTAATTTTCTGGCCATCTTCATGGCGAAGTTGAGATTCCACGACATCCAACAGTCCGCTGCCAACTCGATGGAGTAGCCCACTTCCTCCCTAACGGCCTTAACCAGCGATTCGTTCCTTTCCACCCCCAAGGGGTCCCAGGGACCTGAGGGGAACCTCATCTTCATGGCCGTAAAGCCCTGACTCACGTAATCCCTGGCCTCCCTCCTAAGTTCGTCAATGGGCCTAGGATGAAGATGGCTGGCGTACGCTCTGGCCTCCTCCCTGGATGGACCACCCAGTAACGAATAACAGGGCATTCCCACTTCTTTACACAGGGCATCCCACATGAGTAGTTCGAGGGCACTTACGGCGTGAACATAGATCCCCGCCCTCCCAACTGGTAGGGTGAGCCTATACAACAAGTCCGTGGCCTTAGATGTCTGTGACACTTTCAATCCCACTACGTATGGACTGAGCTCTAGGGCCACCTTCGCCACCTGATGAGAAGTCTCCACATATCCCTGAACGCCCTCATCTGTCGTCAGTCTGAGCAAGGAAACCTTGTCTGCCATGGCTGCGGAGGCAGGTGATGACTCCGGGAGACGATAGAAGTCTGTGGGCTTTGCGTAGGGAAAGGAGGGTTGTCTCACCTCCCTGGTTTCAACCAACTTTACTTCCTTAATGTACATGAGATCTCCATTCTGTTCAGGCTTTAGGGAGATCCCCCACACCTGTATGGATATTTCTCCTTAACCTAAGGTATTAATGAAGTTCATGAATTCCAGGGCAGCTCTCCTCAAGTACCCAGGAAATCCTCTCCAGTTAGGGGAAATTCAGTTGAGGGAGCCGCGTGGACCTGAGGTCCTACTGAGGGTCAAGGGAGCTGGGGTGTGTCGAACCGACCTAAGGATAGTGAAGGGTGAAGAGGCTAGACCCAACATTAAGTTACCCATGGCTTTGGGTCATGAGAACGCTGGGATCATAGAGGCGGTGGGTGAGAACGTGGTGGGATTAAATGTGGGGGACGCCGTGGCCGTTTACGCCACATGGGGATGTATGAGATGCAGGTACTGTAGGGAAGGAAAGTATAGCCTGTGTAAGGAACAGGAGATACCTGGACAGACCACACATGGCGGTTACTCACAGTTCATGTTGGTTCCTTCCTTTACATGGCTGGTGAAGTTAGGTGGACTGGATCCAGTCTCTGCCGCCCCTTTAGCTGATGCTGGAACAACCTCAATGGGCGCAGTGAGGAAGGTTTCCAACAGATTAGGTCCCAATTCAACAGTTGTAGTTTATGGTGCGGGAGGGGTCGCCCTCTACCTAATTCAAGTGATAAAGGCACTTCACTCCAACGTTAAGGTCATAGCTGTATCCAGGAGCGAGGAGAGGAGAATGGCAGCCTCCAGGAGGGGAGCGGACTTAGCTATTCACCCCAAGGATCTCGTTGAGAGCGTGAGAGCTCTATCCAGTGAAGATGCCCAAGTGGCCTTTGATGTTGTAGGCGATGAGAAGTCAACTGCATTACTCTCCCAGGTACTTTCAAGTGATGGGGAGATTGTGTTGGTGGGTTTAGAGGGTAAATCCCTCTCTCTCCCCACGTTTGAGACAGTGGTTTGGGAGCATAAAGTGTTGGGCTCCAATTACGGTACCCTCAATGATCTTGAGGACGTCATAACATTGGCAAGAGAGGGAAAGGTGTCGTTGAATGTGAGGACATACCCATTGGAGGAGGTAAATGAGGCACTCTCGGCCCTAGATAGGGGTGAGGTTGTAGATACCAGGTTGGTGGTGGTACCGTAGTGAACTACCCCGCCCTCACGGACGGGGCATCTCCACCTCGCGATGGAGATTT
>JAFMDM010000170.1 GCA_017857195.1 Methanobacteriota archaeon | reverse complement strand
TCCAACTAGCTTTATCAATCCGTAAAATATCCCTGACGCCACTAGAAACGAAGTCCCGCTAACCGCCATTCCGGAACCGCTGAACCAACCCCTATGCCTCTCCTCCAGGGACTCTATTCCTATTACATTGATTCCGCCACTGAGGGATCCGGTGAAGAACCCCTGTAAAGCCGTAAGGATGAGGAAGGCCACGGGTGCCGTGAGGCCAATCTTTCCATAGTCTGGAAGAAGCGCAATCCCTAGCAGGGGGAGAAAGGAGCCCACAGATCCTATCCTGGTCAAGGTCTTTCTCCCCAATCTATCTCCAAGAGGCCCTAATGCCCTTCCTCCCAAGGGCCTCATGGCCAGACCCAGTGCTAAGGATCCGAAGGTGGCTGCCAATTGAAGGGGACCTGAACGACCGAAGAAGGTTGCTGCAACGTAAGGCGAGTTGAAGAAGGTCAAGGTGGAGTTATTGTACACTAAGAACGTATATGCCAACAAATTAATTGTAACCAGCCGCAGGAAGCGTTCCACAATGGTTGTGGGGGTGGGCCCCTTTAACTTTATGGCTAAGGGGTGAAAGTCCTCTTTCGCGAAGTGCGCGACGGCCTCTTGTTGAATGGTTTTTAAGTTAAAAACAAATATACCTAGACCTCGAATGATGGAGCTAGGTGTACCCACGGGGTTGGGGTTCAACTGTGGACACGAGACCCTCCGTAACTCGTCTTCACGGGGCATGACAGAACGTTTCCGTGGAACCTCAGCTACGGGTGAAGGATCGAGGTTCGTGGAAGAAGCAGGAAATCCTCGTAGCAGGTGGAGATGCCTTCCGCAAGGGTGGCCAGTTCACACTCTAACTAACCCTTCCGCCCTAACTGGGACCTCAGTTATCCTGGACTTTGTGGCCCTCTCAACCGCTCTCACAAGGGCGTTGAGGGAACCTATGGACGCACCCTCACCTATTCCCTTGGCGGGAAGCGGTGCCGCTGACTTACCTTCCTCCATGAATTCCCAGCTCACCCTGAAGGAATGATGAGCCCTAGGCAATCCATATGAACTGAAGTCCGTGGACAGGGGATTCCCCTGATCGTCGTACTTGATCTCCTCCGTGAATACCTCCCCGTACCCCTGTATTATGCCTCCCATAACCTGCCCCTGAGCCAGCATTGGATTCACGACCACTCCTACATCGTCGATGGCCCTGTAGTCCAACACCTTAACTGAACCGTCGTCTTCAACTTCCACTAGCGCCACGTGAGCCCCATAGGGGAAGGTGTAGTTGTTCAGTCCGAAGTATTCCGTGACCTCCAGGGAAGGATCGCTTTTGAAGTTCCACGTGCCACCCATGGAGGCCACTGTGAACTTTGCGACGTCCCTTAGCTCCATCCTTCTCCCATCCTTAGGGTTCTCCACCCCTCCCTGCTTATACACTAACTCCTCCACGTCAGTCCCCATTATTTCCGACGCTAAGGCTCTAACCTTATCCTTCAACCGCCTGGCTGCCAAGAGGGCAGCGTTACCGGCAAGAGTTAAACTCCTGCTCCCATATGTCCCAAAGGCTTCCCCTATCTGAGACGTGTCCCCCCAGCTCACCTCCACGTCGTCTATGTCTATTCCAAGTTCATCCGCAACCACTTGCGCCACACCTGTTCCAGTTCCCTGCCCGTGGGGTGCGGCACCCATGATCACGCTCACCTTCCCGTCTCCCCTAACTCTAACGGAGGCGCTCTCCCACGGCCCAAAGTTGTTTTGCTCTAGATAGAAACAAAGTCCCACTCCTACCCTTCTCCCCTGGGTCCTCAGGGCCTGGGCCTTCCTCTCCAGCTCGGCGTAGGCTTCACCTGCTCTTTCCAAAAGATGCTGATAGTTTCCTGAATCGTAAGTTAGGCCGAAGGGATTGGTGTATGGTAGCTCCCTCACCAAGTTCCTCTTCCTTACCTCCACAGGGTCTGCACCTATTTCGTCAGCTATGTAGTCCATGATCCTTTCAATAACAAAGGTTGCCTCAGGTCTTCCCGCACCTCTGTACTGATCCAGGGGCGTGGTGTTGGTGTGAACCCCCACCACATTAACCCTCACGTTCTTAACGCCGTAGGGACCGGGGAGCATGGTGGCCGTGATGTCACCAAGGTAGTAACCGTGGGATGCAGCACCCAAGTTAATTATCAACTCGTCGGTCAGCCCCATCAGGGTTCCCCTCTGATCGAAGCCAAATCGTACTTTGTGAACCTGATCCCTTGAAAGGTAGGTGCTCACGAAGTCCTCCCTCCTTGTGCCGATCCACTTCACGGGTCGCTTAAACCTCAGGCTGGCCTCCACAGTTATGTAGTCCTCAGGGTAAGGGAAGAGTTTGGCTCCAAAAGCCCCTCCGGTGTCTGCTTGTTCTACCCTCAGATTATTTACCCTTCCTCCGAAGGCGTCCAACAGGAACCTCCTCATGAAGTGCGGAGATTGGGTTGAGGCGTAAACTGTGAGCGAGTTTCCGTCGTACACTGACAGAACTCCTCTGGTTTCCATGGGGGAAGCGTAGACCCTGCCAATCCTAAGCTTCATCTCCAATTTCTTGGGAGATGAATTGATGGCACCTTCAGGATCCCCAGAGACGTACTCCCTCTCATATGCCACAGCCTTCCCTTCCACTACACCCTTGCTCTGTAAGGCCTTCTCTGGGTCAATTACTGCCTGGAGCTCTTCATAATCCAGCTGAACTGCCTCTGCACCATCCATGGCAGAGTACCTATCCTTGGCCACAACTGCAGCCACGGGCTGTCCCACGTACAGAAGCTCATTGACGGCCATGGGGAAGTTTTCTGGCCTGTTGTCAACCTTCACCTTAAGGCCAGCTATGACCCCCACCACGCCTGGAACCTTTAGGGCGTCGGAGTAGTCCACTTTCTTTAGGACTCCATGGGCTACTGGACTTCTCACAATGGCCATGAACAGAGTTCCTGGTAACTCCAGGTCGTCAACATATCTTCCTCTCCCCGTTATGAGCTTAGGATCCTCCTTCCTCCTTATTGGACGTCCTACGTAACCCATACCATATTACAAGTCTCGACGATAAATATGCCTTTTGTATAGCAAGTTGCTCTGAAGGAAACTCACAAAAAGTAGAAGGTAATTCTGTCATGAAAGGGGAGGGAGAAAGAGGTTGAGAATATTCCTTGGAGTTATCGATA
>JAFMDM010000169.1 GCA_017857195.1 Methanobacteriota archaeon | reverse complement strand
ATGAAGAGCTAAGCATCACCAACGTCAAAGCGAGAGTCGCTGAACTACTGCCCCCCACGGACGGGGTCTTGGCGTTAAAAAGATGAAGTATATGACTCCTCCTTCGATTCCACAAAAAGGACCTGCGGATATATTGGGTGGGACGGTTTAGCCTCAGGATTGCTAATATATAAACGAGGGCAAAATGTTGAGAATTAGGAGGCCCATCCATAAGGATAGCTCACTGCTCAAGAACCGATGAGTATAGTTCGACAAGCTTCCTTCCCACTTCGGAGGGCGAATGCCTCCACTCAACCACAGCTCTGGCCCAAGAGCCGAACTTCCTGTTGAGCTCAGGGGATTCCAAGAGCTCTAGGGAGGACTCCAGGAAACATTTCCACTCATCCTTCCCGCATATAAGGCCACCCCCCTCTAAGGTCTCTGGAAGAGACCCGTAATCAGAGCTTACCACAGGAACCCCGAGACTCATTGCCTCTAACATTGTAAAGCCATAGGCCTCAACCTGACTAGGGAAGAGCAGGAGGTCGCTCTCCATCATTAACTCCCTCAATTTACCACGGGGCAGCGGAGGTAAGTACTCAACTCCCCTCAAAGTCGCCCTGGGTTTACCGATCCATATCTTTCGATAATCTTGACCTAGCTTCTGGAATACCAACTCGGCTATGGCTCCCCCTTTCCTCTCGAAGTCCAATCCAACGAAAAGTATGGTGGGCTTTAGGTGCGGTCTCCTGTGTCCTATTTCCATTGGAGGAGGGACGAGGTAAACCTGATCGAAGCCATCCTTATGCAATCCCTCCTCACTCCAACGGGTCCACGTGATCACCTTAGCCCTGGAGTTTAGAAATTTGAAGAGATTTTGCCCAAACCACCTCATGGGCCCTTTAATACCTCCGTAGTCTGATAGGAAAGTTGATATCGGCTGATCAAGCTCCACTATCCACCTGCCATGAGCCACATATAGGTTGTCCAGGAAGAAGGAATGAATTAGCTCCCCCCTGACGGGAGTTAGGGGTTGAGTGAGAAATCTAAGGGTCCAAGTAAGGGCAGTTCTCCAGCTTCTATCGTAGCCATTGAAAGTGGGAGGTAATTTCACCGGTCCCTCACTGACATCATATTCTACGCCCATCGGACTGTAACGCAGCCTCAACGCAACGGCCGTCCTGTAAGAGCCGTCTACCCTATTCCTGGTGGCTAAAACCTTAACTTTCATGGGGGAACTATTACTGTAGTTTGGTTCAGACATATAAACCTAGAGTACACTTTTGCATGCATATGGAGGACCTAGGGGAACTGGAGAGCGAAGTAATGGAAGTGGTGTGGAGTAGAGGTAAGGTGTTCGTCAAGGACGTTCATGAGGAGTTGAGCAGAAAGAGGACCCTGGCCACGACTACTATATCCACTGTATTGGACAGACTCTACAGGAAGGGATTCGTTGGAAGGGAGTTGGTCAAGGAAGGAGGGTTGAGATATCTGTACTATGCCATCGTGAGTAAAGAGGAATTCCAGAGGGCCAAGCTTAAGCGTATAGCATCCACCATACTGGACTCGCTGGAGGACCCGGCCATAGCATCCATACTTGGGGATAACAACATAAAGGAGATCAGGGAGAGACTGAGGAGACTTGCTTCCCCTAACTCCAATGGAAGTTAGGCTCCTGAGACTTGGGGAGGCGATCCTGCTCTCCCTAGCCCTCTCCCTACTCTCGTTGGTGTTTAAGAGGGCTTGGAAAGTGGGTCCCGTGTTGGGGGCGGCCCCGATGTTAGGGTATATGTTGGGTTACGCCAATTTCCTATTTGAGGTCTGGAAAAGGTTAGGGAGGATACCTCTCCACTTCCTGGTAGAGCCCGTAACTCTCTTCGTTTTATCCTTAGGTATTTTCGTAATGATGAGGGCTGTTTACGTATGGGTAAAAGGAGAAAGCTACGTTGAGCCAGACCCTTGGCTTCAAAAACTTTTCCAGGAAGCCATGGAGCAGGTTGGTGTCAAGGCCAGACTAAGGATAGTGGATAGAGGGGACCCTGTGGTATATGCAAGAGCATCCGTCATACCTAATGTGGTGATTTCGGTTGGATCCCTTGAATGCCTCGGAAGCGACGAGTTAAGGGCAGTGTTCCTTCATGAACTCTCCCACATAAGGTTAGGCCATATGGGACTAAAATTGCTTTATTATTGTACCCTGGTCCTTGGATTTCTCAACCCCCTCCAAGTCAAATTGTATAGGAGAGCACTCAGGGAAATGGAGAGAGAGGCCGATCAACTGGCTGCCGAACTCACCAACGGGAATACATTGGCTTCGGCGCTGACGAAACTGGCGGAGAGCCTTAACTACTGAAATGTGGATAGAAAGTCCAGCAGAGCCAAATCCTCTCCGTGTTGGGCCACAAACTGCGCTCCCACGAACTCCGTCACTGGCACAGATATTGCTGGATTGCCAGTGAGATTGAATGGTGAGGTGTTGGAGACAAGCTTGGTCCTCCACTGGAATTCCTTGCCCACTACTTCCTCTATCTTAGGCGGTTTGATCTTAACTGTGGGGGAGATAAGTAGATCTACACCCTTGAAGGTTGAGGAGAGCTGGGTTAACGCTTCAGTGCGTAGTCTCTGGGCGTTTAAGTAGTCCACCGCGCTAATTCCCTGTCCCGTCTTTAGGAAGGAGAGAACGTCAGGGAAGTATTTGGACTCGTTCTCAGGGAGGAATCTGGAATGATAGGTAGCTGCCTCAGCTGCGGCTATGAGGAACCTTATCTCCGACCACCCCTTCATGGGGAGGGAAACGTATTCCACATCTAAATGAGAGCTCAATCGATCAACGAACTTCATGAACTCATGCTCTACCTCCGCACCCTCCGTCAGCTCCCTAATCACTCCCACTTTTCTGAACTTCCTCCCCCTTTCTGGAACCGACAGATTAAAGGAGGTGGAAGGGTCCCTCGGATCCATACCCGAGGCCGCAACGTAAGCTGATCTCAGCATATGTAAGTCCTTGGCTATAAAGCCCACATGATCCAATGTCCATGCCATGGGAATGACGCCGTATCTGCTCACTCTGCCGAAAGTGGGCTTGAAGCCATAGACACCGCACAGGGCCGCAGGTATCCTTACAGATCCACCTGTGTCTGTACCTAAGGCGAGTGGTACGTCACCCGATGCAACTGCGGCCGCTG
>JAFMDM010000027.1 GCA_017857195.1 Methanobacteriota archaeon | reverse complement strand
ATATTATCCTGCTGGAGTTATTTTTCATAATATGATTTTGGGTCTACCGTTCTGGGGGCGGGCTTTTCAATCCTTCAATTCATAGTCGGCGGAGTAATGGTGTTCTACGGTGTATCAGTTGGATTGCTCGGTGTTCACGCCCTATTGGCATTGATAATTCTAGTTATCGCAGTCCTCGGGATTAGGACAAGTTCGGCCATGTTTAGGAGGATGTCCATCGGGAACGTTGCCTTGGTTGTGATCACTGGAGTCATAGGAGTGCTGGTTTATAGATATGAGATACCGTGGATTACCATAATCCACCTGATCCTTGCCCTAGGGTTAGTGTCCAACTTTTCGGTAATGTACGGCACGTCTAGGGCCCAGAGGTGATTTCTGTTAATTCATGGCCATTAAACCTAAATAGAGAAAAAGTTATTAAAGAGCTCCTCCAATCCCCTGCGTGATTGTGTTCTATGCAATTGGGGAGAGGGAGAAAGCCAAGGAGCTGGTGAGGATAGTCACTAAGACAAGATGGAAAACCGTATCCAAATATGCGGTGAAAGTCTCCAGTTCCTCCCTGGGACCTACCGTAATAATTTTTAGGCCAACAATGGCAGGTCTGGCGGTGGCCCTTTGGCTCAAACAGAGGGCCGACGAACTTCACATGATGTCCGCAGTTGGATGGTTCCAGCCGGTCGAAAACTACCCGGACAAGGTGAAGAAGGCAGCGGAGGGGGGACTCAAGAGAGGTATCATGGCCTCCCTAGACGTTCCATGGTCTCCTTGATTTTTCCTTATAAGTAATTTATTGTTTAAAATTAGTTATTCTTGAACACCTTTATCTTTTCAGGCTTAGCCAGAAGGACTGCCTCAGAGTTAATGGGCATTGGTCTATCTGAATTAACGTAGAGCTCCACTTTTTCCTCCTCCAAGGGCGAGACCACCAGCCTGAAGGAACTTCCTGTGTAACTTGATACCTTCACTCTGACCTTACCCAAACTAATCATTCCTTGAACTTCAGTTTCGCTTACCCTTAAGTCCTCTGGCCTTATCCCCACCTTCACATTACCATCCTGACAGTCTCTCCTCTCCACAACACCCCGAAGAACCCTCAGCTTCCCTCCCTCCACTACTCCGTCGAGCTCATTTATCTCTCCCACCAACCTGGCGACACTGGCTGACACCGGTGAGTCGTAGAGTTCCAACGGACTCCCCACTTGAGCGAAGTTACCGTCCAAGAGCACGCCCGCCACATCAGCCACTGAGAATATGTCGGCAGGGTCGTGCGATACTACTAATGCGGTCACTCCGAACTCCTTCTGTACCTTCTTTACCAAGGCCCTGGCGCTGTCTCTGATCCTCGCGTCCAAGTTACTGAAGGGTTCGTCCAGTACCAAGATGGAGGGATCCTTGGCCAAGGCCCTTGCCAGTGCGACTCTCTGTTGTTGCCCTCCTGATAGCTCCCTAGGGTACCTGTCCAATACGTGCAGTATGTCCAGGAGCTCGGCTATCTCCTCTATCTTCTTCCTCGTTTCCTCCCCCTTATTCTTCACAGCGAAGGCAATGTTGTCGTAGGCCTTCATGTTGGGGTATAGTGCCCAGGACTGGAATACCATTCCTATGTTCCTGTTCTCAGGGGGGACAATTATCCTATTGGAGGTGGAGACAAGCTTATCATCGAAGTAGACTTCACCGCTCGACGGAACCTCCAGCCCGGCTATTATTCTCATGAGGGTGGTCTTTCCAGTACCTGAGGGACCCAGGACACCCATGCATGCTCCCCTCTCCACAACTAAGTCAACGCCCCTGAGCACCTCCACGTTCCTCTTCCCCTTTTTGAAGGTCTTGGTAACCTTAGATAACTTCACTGTGACTACCATCTCACACCGCCCCCTTACCTCCAGTTCCCAAGGTAACTAATCCCCTTATGAAATATCTCCCAAGAAATATAAATATCAATAGTGGAATGATTGAGGCAAGGAAAGCTGCCGCGAACGACTCATTGTAGAGGGTCCCATAGCCTCCAGTGAAGGACTCCACAGCCACAGGTATTAGGGTCTGTTTGGCTACGTTAAAGAGCACCAGAGGTATGAAGAAGTTGTTCCACATTTCAATTACGTTGAAGATTAAGGTGGAAATTATCCCAGGAATGGTCAGAGGTACAACTATCCTGAAGAACGTCCTCAGATCTCCGCTCCCATCTATCCTGGCCGCGTCAATTATATCCCTCGGTAGTACCGCCATAAACATCGACATGAGAAGAGCGGCAGTGGGAATATAGAACAGTATGAACGCGAAGATGGCGCCCCCGTAGGTGTTCAAAAGTCCCCAATTGGCCTCTATCCTGGTGAGGGGTATTATAACGGCCTGGTAGGGCATGAATGTGGCCAATGCGATCAAGGAGAAGATGGTGTTACTCATGAAGTTTAAGGACCTCCTCTTCGAGACTGATAGCAAATAGAAGTAATAGGCCGCCATGGCTCCAATGAAGGTGGCCACGAGGCTCACGGGGATTACAACTATAACCGAATTGAGCAGGGGAACGTCCAACTGACTCCACACTGCCGCAAAGGCTGTAAGGGAGGGATGAAGTGGAGGGATGAAAACAGGAGTAGAGGTTACATCGAACTCGCTCTTGAGTCCATTTATGACCATGGCGTATATTGGTATTAACCATATCACCACAAAGATGGCAAGTATCAATTGATGGAGGAACGCCTTAACGGTAGGCCCAAACTCACTCACGTCTGACCCACCTCCTTAAACCAAGTAAGGCAAAGGGTATTACCACGGCCGCAGCTATTGCAGTGACCAGGGTGGCTATGGCAGTTGATTGAGCGAAGAATTCAGTGGTATAAAGGTAGTACATATACACCACGGTGGTTTGGAGGGAAACGTTAGTTGGACCACCGCTAAGGACGAAGGGGAGACTGAATATTTTGAAAGAGAAGAGAAAAAGTAGGGCTGTAGCTACAATAACGCCCTGATAGGAGTTTGGAAGCAAGACCCTGAAGAAGGTCTTGAATGTGCCCACACCGTCCATCTTGGCCGCCTCTATCAGTGACTTGTCCACCCCCATGAAGGACGCCAAGTAAAATAGGACTGCCAACCCCGAGTAGGCCCAAACCGCCACTATGAACATGCTAGGAAAGGCAGTTGACGTAGAGGAGAGCCAGGGCAACGCTGGGAGGCTCAATCTGACCAATAGCCAGTCTATCCCTATTTGAAGGTTGTACAGCCAAAGCCAGATCACGCCGTTTACTGCCATGGAAATTGCCAGTGGAGCGATGAATATGGAGAGGTAGACTGTTCTCAGCTTTGAGCTCCTGACGAAGTAGAGCAACCCAGCCAGGAGCATACCCATCAAGTTTCCGACAAGGATCAGTCCCCCAGACAACTCCAGGGAGTGAACGAAGGAGCTCCTGAAAAAGACTGTACTCATTGCTTGAGCGTAAGAAAGTAGTCCAACGAATTCGGGAATGGAGTGAAACAAGGACCAGTTGGTGAAGGAGTAGTATAGGTTCCAGAGCACTAAGTATAGAAGTATAATTGAAAGGGCGGCAGTGGGTAGGACAAGGGCCGCCTTGTTAAGTATGGATCTTAACCTGCTTCTCCCCTCTAAGGTTGCCATATTTCTAAATATTCAACCATCATTTAAAAGTGATATCCATACAGGTGAAGGTTGCTTATTATTCCTACATGAGAACCACATTTTGAGGATCTCGTTCTGTACGCTTCTCTACTTGATTCAATAAGACATATCTGATGTCTATAGTGTCGTTATTAACGTACAAATCATATGATTATGGCGTCCTCCTTAAGGGTGTGGCGTCCCTTCTTTGTTACCCATTCTCGTGGTGTGAAAGAAAACTTGGTAGCTTAATGCAGATGCTATGGACACACTGTGAGGAAATCGGGATAGTTTTTTAAACTCACGGCAGAAAATTATACGTGGAAGATCTATTCTCTTTATTAAGGATCGATAGTCAGTCGGCCAAGGGGAAGGGAGCGGAGGCGGCCAAATTCTTAGTTGATTACATGAAGAACAAGGGAATAGAGGCCGAGGAGATTAGGCACAAGTCCGTTAATCCGTACGTGGTGGGTGAACTCAACGTAGGGGCGGCCAAGACTTTATTGATTTATAATCATTACGACATTCAACCTGTGGAGCCGCTGGAGAGATGGGAAACCGATCCCCTTACACCAACGATCAAGGAGGGAAAGGTGATAGCCAGAGGGGTGGCTGATGATAAGGGGGCATTGATGGCCAGGCTAGAGTCGGTGATCTCGTTATATAAAGAGGGAAAACTCAAGGTGAACCTCAAGTTCCTTTATGAGGGAGAGGAGGAGATCGGTAGTCCATACATGGCCTCCTTCCTTACAGACAACGCGAAGAGACTTAAGGCCAACTACGTCCTATGGGAGGGGGCTGGGAAGGGACCCAATGGTGCACCGCAAATAGTTTTAGGAGTGAAGGGTTTGATTTACGTCGAGATAAGGACGGAGACTCCCAAGGACCTCCACTCCATGTACGCCCCAGTTGCCCGGAACCCGGTTTGGGAGCTACTGAACTTCCTCAATGAGCTAAGGGGAGAGGACGGAAAGGTGAAGATCCCAGGCTTCTATGACGACGTAGTGGTTCCCCCCTCTGTGGAGGGGCTCTACGCATCAAAGCTCGGAATAGACATGAAGACCGTAGAACGCGCGCTGGGTTATAGGGTTGGAGACGACTTCCTGGTTAAGTTGGTGAGGGATCCCACATGTAACATTGACGGCATTCAGGCCGGTTACGTGGGAGAGGGGAGTAAGACGGTAATACCGTCCTCGGCGTTTGTGAAGATAGACTTCAGGCTCGTTCCTAGGCAGAGAGCTAAGGATCTCCTGGCCAAACTTAGGGAGATGGTGGACAGAAAGGGGTTCAAAATGATGGTCTTAGGGGAGGTGGAGCCCTTCAGGACGTGTGAGGATAGTGAGATCTCGAAAGCGTTAATTGAGTCAGCCAAGGAGACCTACTTCGTAGAACCACTGGTTCTCCCCAACAGTCCAGGTACAGGCCCCATGGCGTCAGTTTCCAATATGCTGGGAATTAGGCAGATAGCGGACGGGGTGGGACCGGACAACCCAGAGTCCAACATACATTCCTTCAACGAGTTCATCTACAAGAGGGACTACGACCTATGTAAGGAGTGGATGACTAACTTCCTCAGAAGGTTGGGAAGCCAGGCATGAACTAAACCTTCCACTTCTCAGGGCAATTATCCCTTTTAGCCGTGACCAACGAACTTTAGATCTGTCTCCTTTCCATTGACTTATTCAAAAAAACGTTTATAGAGAGACCGACTTCCTTAGATTTTATGGTCCAATACAAGTGGGTCGCTTTATCTAACACCACTTTGGGTACAATGATGGCCACTGTGAACTTCAGCATAGTCATAATTTCGATTCCTGCGGTGTTCAGGGGGATACAGTTAAACCCTTTGGACTCGTTCCAGTATCTCCTGTGGTTCCTCTTCGGCTACAGCGTAGTTATCTCGGCTCTGGTGGTGACCCTGGGAAGACTTTCAGACATGTACGGCAGGGTGAGGGCGTATAACCTGGGATTTGCGGTTTTCACCATTGCATCACTACTGCTTTACCTAACTCCCAACTTGGGGACATTAGGTGCGCTTGAGCTGATAATTTTCAGAGCTGTGCAGGGAGTGGGAGGAGGACTCCTATTCGCTAACAGTGCAGCAATAATAACTGACGCCTTCCCAGAGCAGGAGAGGGGGAGGGCCTTAGGTATAAATCAAATAGCTGCCGTAGTGGGAACCCTGGTTGGACTCATCCTGGGTGGAGTGCTCTCGACCTTCAACTGGAGGTACGTCTTCCTGGTCAGTGTGCCCTTTGGCGCGGCGGGAAGTGTTTGGTCTTACCTCAAGCTCAGGGAGCTCTCCAAGCCCAGGAAGCAGAGGATTGATGTGGCGGGTAACCTGCTCTTCAGTGGAGGGTTGGTTCTCCTTCTCATAGGGGTGACCTATGGCCTCGTACCATACGGAGGTTCCAGTATGGGGTGGGGAAATCCTTTGGTGTGGACCTCCATGGGGTTAGGAGTTGCAATGTTAGTGGGGTTTCCATTTGTGGAGAGAAGAGTAAGGGAACCCATGTTCAGAGTGGAGCTCTTCAAGGACGGCTCCTTTGCTGCCGCCAACATTGCGGGATTGCTGAACTCCATGGCCAGAGGAGGAGTTCTGGTTCTCCTTGTGCTTCTCCTGCAGGGAGTATGGTTGCCCCTCCATGGCTACAGTTTCCAGTCCACCCCGTTCTGGTCAGGGATATACCTAATCCCCATGACAGTGGGAACCGCATTGGTGGCCCCGGTAGGAGGTATCCTCAACGACAAGTACGGACCCAGGTGGGTGGCAACAATTGGTGCTCTCATCGTTGGAGCGGCATTTGTGGCGCTGACCTTCCTCCCATATAACTTCTACTATCCAACCTTCGCGGCAATCGTCTTCATCATGGGGGCAGGAAATGGTCTGTTTTCCTCACCCAACACCGCTGCCATAATGAACTCCTCTCCCATTGAGCATAGAGGAGCCGCCTCGGGTATGAGGGCCACGATGTTCAATGTGGGACAGACAGTTAGCATAGCAATATTCTTTGCGGTGGTTGTTCTGAGCCTAAACACATCCCTACCACATGCCATAGCCTCTAGCGTTAATGCCCTGGGAGCACCACAATTGGCTATGCCCCTGTCCAATGCCATCACACCTACAGGTGCGGTCTTTGCGACTTTCCTAGGCTACAATCCCATACTTCAAGTACTCTCCTCCCTTCCCTCCTCCATCTCGTCCTCCCTGTCGCCTTCGTTGGTCGCCACGTTGACCTCCAACACGTTCTTTCCTAACATGGTGGCCCAGCCGTTGACCTCCTCCCTTGACTCCGCCTTCCTTGTCAGCGCCTCACTCTCAATAATCTCAGCGTTTCTCTCCGCCCTAGTCAAGAGGAGGATGGTTATCTCCACCATATACACGGAGGGAGTCAAACAGAGTTCCAGGGAGGCAAAACAGGAGACCAAATAAGGTCAATTTTAATTTCGAACCGTGGCACTATCACATCATGAGAGTTGGAGTGGGGAGGTTAAGGGATCTCCCCTACTTTGAGCGTTGGTTCGTCTTGGGGATTCTGATTGGATTGTTGGCTGCCGCTGGCTCTCTATCCCTATATTACGGCATAAGGTTGGTGGAGGACCTCCTCCTCAAGGACCTTCTCGGTATCACAATACCTCATCCGGTGGGAGAGGGAGGTCCGCTGAGATTCTCCTTTGGTGCTAAGTTCATATTCCTCCCACTCGTCGTTGGGTTGGGCGGAGCAGTTTCAGCCGTTCTTACATACACATTCGCTCCAGAGGCCTCAGGTGGTGGGACCGACTACTCAATTACATCATATCACAGGAGGAACGGGAGGATCAGGGCAAGGGCCGTGCCGGTGAAGCTTCTCGCGTCGATCTTCACCATCGGAAGTGGGGGTAGTGGAGGAAGGGAAGGACCAACTTCCATGCTAGTATCTGCCATGGCATCCAACCTCATCAACTTGCTGAGATTGGGCTCTGAGGACAGAAGAAGGGCCCTCGCGGTAGGAATAGGTGCGGGAATAGGAACCATCTTCAAGTCCCCTATAGGAGGGGCCGTCCTTGCGGGAGAACTGCTATACAAGAGGGACATAGAGCCTGAGGTCCTCTTTCCCGCCATAGTGGCATCTGCCGTGGGCTACTCCATTTACGGAGCAATCACCGGTTTTCAACCGATATTCGGATATTATTTGGCCGCGTTCTCACCAGAAAGGTTACCTCTTTACGCCCTCCTTGGGGCCACCACTGGTGGAATGGCCATCCTTTACGTGAGAACAATGGAATTCTTCACCAAGCGTTTCAGATACTTGAAGACCTCCAACTACTTCAAACCTGTCATTGGCGGACTTGCTGCAGGTGTTGCCGCCTTAGCGTTCCCTGAGGTTATGGGTAACGGTTATGGGTGGGTTCAACTTATGATGAACGGAGGACTAAACGTCATACCCAGCTACGGACTTCCAATCCTCCTCATCCTAGCCCTGATCCCTTTCGTCAAGATCCTCGCCACCTCCATGACCGTGGGGAGTGGAGGGAGCGGAGGGGACTTCGCTCCTGGAATAGTCATAGGTGCGTCCACAGGTGCGGCCGTAGGAGAGCTCTTCCATCTCCTGGTTCCATCCCTTGTTCCCACCATTGCGCCCTTCGTTATAATTGGTATGCTCTCACTCTTCGGCGCTGCCGCCAAGGCTCCGCTCTCCGTCACGCTAAGGGTTGTGGAGATGACAGGTGGGCTTCAACTTCTCCCCGGAATGATGATAGCTGTCGCCATAGCTTACCTCCTGTCCGGCAGGTACACCATTTACACCTCTCAGGTGCCCACAAGAAGGGACTCACCGGTCCACGCTGGCGAATATAACATTCCGCTGCTGAGAACCTTAAAGGTAGGAGAGTTATCCCTCAGGGAGCTCAAGCTTAACGCTCAATCCAGCACAGAGGAGGCCAGAAAGGCAATATTACAATCAGGACTGTTCTCCCTCCCAGTTGTGGACGCCTCCGATACATTCCTGGGTTCGGTGTTCCTCACCGATCTGCCCAACACCGCTGAGCCTGTGGTGAAATTCATAAGGAGCGGAGTAAGCTACATAAATCCATCATCCACCGCTGAGGACGCCATGGAGGTAATGGTGAGGTCCAAGTCAAGGTGGGCCGCGGTTGTGGAGAGAGGGAAGTTGAAGGGCGTGGTGACGTTGGATGACCTTCTCTCCGCCTACGACGCAAAGCTTAAGGAGATAGCCCAGGATTCGGGTAGATGAGATTATATATCTGGATAACCTATCCACCTCCGTGAGGCCCTTGGTAGTTGCGATTGCGGCTTTAGCCTTTGTCGCCGCGGTGGCAGGTCTCATCTACGGGCCAGTATATACGCCTCTGAACTCCACTGGTATCTATAGACACATTCTAATATACATGAAACTTCCAACCGTGTTGTATGTCGCTATAGCTGGGGTCATTCTTGCGGCCTCAGGAACTACTCTTCAAACACTATTCAGGAACGGACTCATGGATCCTTACGTTTCAGGCACGGCGGCTGGGGCCTCGTTTGGCGCCGTGGTGGCCTTCTTCACAGGAGCTCCTCTGTTTCTATCCATCTTGGCTGAACCAGTTATGGCCTTCGTCTTCTCCATCATAGGTTCCTTAATAGTTATGGCCCTGGGGAGAAAGGGAGGTACAGGTTCACTTCTGCTGGCGGGGTTGACGGTTGATTTCGCCTTCACCTCAGGGTTGTTGGTCGCTGAGGAGTACATTCAATTCAAATATCCTCAGCTGCCTAACGCCCTATACTGGCTCTTCGGAGACGTAGGTGTGAAGACATTCCTTGACGTAGGAGTTGGGTCCGTTGTTACCATCATTTTCCTCTACCTGCTCTTCTTGAGAGCAAGGGCCTTCGACCTAGCCTCCATGGGGGATGAAATCTCTCAAGCTAACGGATTGAAAATTGGCAAGTTCAGGCTGTTCTGGCTCACCCTTACCAGCGTGGTTGTAAGCTACTTGGTCTCGCAGGTGGGGGCAATAGGTTTCGTGGGACTAATGAGTCCCCATCTTGCCCGGCTCATGGGAGCAGACGGATTCAAGGAGGTCCTATCTCTTTCATGTATAGTGGGAGTTGCGGTAATGGAAGGAGCAAATGCCCTAGCTGACGGAACATTCGGTTTCATTGTGCCCATAACTGCTGTGACTTCGGCGTTCGTGCTACCCATAATGGTGCGGTTGGCGATGGGAATTGAGTACACTTGAGGTTAGACGGGGCCTCAACCTGGTCCTTGGACCCAACGGGGCGGGGAAGTCGACCCTCTTGAAGAAATTGGCCGGAATGAAGGTGCCTGACGGCATACTTTCCCCGCCACTGTCCTCGGCCTCACCCATTCCTGGGGCCACTTACTTACCTCCTGAAGTTCCCAACTCTCCCATATCTGTGGAAAGGTTCATGTTGGCTGAAGACTCCTGGTATCCTCCCAGCAGGGAAGAGGTGGAGGTGTCCAGGAAGTGTCTCTCCGAGTTGGGCGTGCTCGACCTCCTTAGAAGGAGGTTGGACACCCTCAGTTCTGGGGAAAGACGGCTAGTGGGAATAGCTAAGTCCATGACCAAGGGAAAGACCCTTCTCCTGGACGAGCCGACCTCGAACTTGGATCCCTCCAACGCATTCATAGTAGCCAGAAACATGGTCGAGCTCTCCTTTTCCAGGACGGTCGTAGCTGCGACTCACGATCTCTCCATCCTCCCACTGGCCAATTGGGTAATAATGATTAAGGGGGGAAAGCTCATGGACCAGAGAACCCCCCAAGAGGTGGAGGGGGATCTGCTCACAACGCTCTATGGGGTCAAGTTCGTTGAGGTGGAGGGGGCTGGAAGGAGATTCTTCGTCCCATCCATAAAACTTTAAAATATGGATAGCCTATCCAAAACCATGAGAACGTCGGCAATTGCTGTGACGTTGGTGGTTGTAATAATACTTGGCTTGACCGTGTTTTTGGCATATCAGAGGAGTTCCATTAACGTTTCCCCCACCCCATATTATCCGGTGTCAGTAATCGATGGACTGGGGAGGAACGTTACAATAGCCTCATTTCCGTCTAGGATCGTTTCTCTAGCGCCCAGCGACACCCAGATATTGGTGGCCCTGGGATTGGGGAAAGATATTGTGGGGGTGGACTATTACTCCTATCAACTCCTCCAAGAACTAAACATGACCTCAGTCCTCCCGCCTAACGTCACCGTCCTCCCGCCTAACGTCACCTATCCGTCCCTTAATGCAGAGGCCATAGAGGTGTTGAATCCCTCCCTGGTTGTGGGGGACGCGGGAATAGACGGTGGTTACCTCAGCCAATTCCAATCTGCCAACCTGAACGTTATATTCACAAGGGGAGACTTAGACACCAACTTCTCTGGAATATATCAGGACATTTATCTACTGGGCAAGGTTTTCCACGTTGAACCTCAGGCCCAGGAGCTGGTCCAATGGATGGAGTCCAAGGTGAGTAAGTATAGCTCCAATTCCTCCGTTCCAGTAGCTTATGTAATATGCTGGACCCCTCAAAATGACTTCTACACGGTGTCCAAGGGGTCCTTTATAAACGGAATAATCCAATCTGCTGGTGGCGATAACCTATATGCGAACCTGTCAAATCCGTACCCTGAAGTCTCAGGTGAAACAATACTAGCATACAGGCCGCCGATCATTATTGCAAACTGTGTCTACAATGTAAGCTACACGCAAAACATCATAAATTCCTACGTGACCTATCCCCATAAGCTATACGTTGTGGGATGCCCTCTACCGGTGTCACTTTTGAACGAACCTGGACCTCTGTCCGTGTATGGGCTCGCCATGATGAGGGCGATGCTAAATGGAACAGCCCCAACTTTCGTTACAGATTCGTTCCTCCAGAGGCTCAACGTCACCCTCCCCGTCTTTTGAGCCTGGCCCCTCCGTCCGCCGGTATGACCACCCCATCCACCCACTCTGATTCTGAAGTTAGAAGCCAGATTGCCACCCTGGCGAAGTCTCCCGGTGGAGCCGAATCGTCCCCTAACTTTCTGGTTGAAGTCCAGTCTTGGTCAGGCTCAAAGTCCCCTCTTATTGAGGTGGGGGCTATTCCGTTCACTCTCACCCCCCTATCCAGTAACTCAGACGCGAGCACCTCCACGAGCTTGACCATGGAGGCCTTGGCTGAGGCATAGGAGAGTTGGGAGGGGTCAGCCACGTTGATCGCGGCCATGGAGCTCACCATGACCACGCTTGCGCCACCTTTGAGATGCGGAAGAGCTGCGCCGACAACGTAGATGGGCACCTTTACGTGGTTGGTGAGCATTTCCTCAAGACCGCTTGGATTCTCGACGCTGTCCTCCACGTACCCACCCACGGTTATGACTAAACCGTCCAACCCACCCATCTCCCTAACCGCTGTGTTGATAACTTCCTTGGCGTTCTGAGGGGTGGAGAGGTCTCCCTTAACACTATGTATCTTTCCATACCTGGAGAGGGTGGAGACCAGCTGGGAAAGTTTTCCTCCATCCCGGGCATTAATGGTGACCTCTGCCCCTTCTTTAAGGGCCATGTGTGCCACCGCATATCCCAATCCCCGACTTACTCCAGCCACAAACACCTTCTTGTTCTGAAGCCTCATAATCACCTTAACTCTGGGAGGCTAATAATTTTCCATGTTTGAAAGAGTCTATCAATCTTCAAACCAAATTGGGGAGTTATAAGAAGATTTATAACCTACTTATTCCAATTTCTCCCCATGAGTGAGCTGGGGAAAATTTTGGACAGGTCCAGATGGACCCCGACCCACAGTGCAATCTTGGCGTCGTTGGCTGTAGGTTATTTCATGTGGGGAGTCATATCGTCCATCTCATACCTTCTCTATCCAACTTATCACAATGTGTTCTTCATAATTGCTCCCCCTGCGGCTACGTTGGCGGGAGACTTAATCATGCCCAGGCTGTCAGACGTTAGAATGGGAAGGAAGACGACGTTCTTCGTAACCATGGCCATGTATGGTGTTGGCTCCCTCCTCATAGTGGTGGCGGCTCTCCTGTTCAGGGCAAACATATTCCTGGTGGCCGCTGGGATATTGCTTGCGGAGTTCGGGGTTGAGGGTGAAGTTCCCGTCGCACTCTCCATGGCCGCAGAGACCATGCCTCTTAAACATAGGGACCGAGTACTTGTGGCCTCCCCCAACTTTGACAACGTCGGGGCTACGGTTGCCGCTGTCATAAGCTTAGTCACATACTCCCTCTCCAACTCATACTACTTGGTTGCGGTTGTTCTGGGAGGTTTCGCGGCCGTTACAGTTGGATTCGCCCTCTTCGTGAGGTACAGACTACCTGAGTCCGTGAGGTGGCTTGAAGTTAAAGGGTTGAAGGAGAAAGCTGAAAGGGAGGTCCAGAAACTTTCTGGCTCCGTGGAACAGGTAAACATCAAGAGCCCTGGAAAAGTAACGCCCCTATGGAGCAGATTCCTCTTCTTGGCCTTAATAGGAGTTTCTCAATACCTTACTTACGGCCTCATGGGCTTCGTTGTGGCGGACTACTATTTCACTGGAATAAACCTTGACCTCATAGTACTTTTCGCCAACCTGGGGGCAAGTATCGCCGGCTTCGCGGTTCTTAAGTTCGTTAGGGAGGCCAGCACCAGGAAGTTCACATTGATGTCCTTCCTAGGGGGCACCATTACGATCGTCCCAATATTGTTGGCCATAAATTTCCTGTCCAACCTTACGCTCTTCTACGGACTTCTCTTCCTAAACATGGCGTTCAGTGAGTTCGCCTGGGCGAGCAGAACAATTCAGGAACCCACCCTCATGCCCACAAGCTTAAGGGCCTTCATGATAGGTCTAGTGAGGGTTTTCCCCATAACTACATATGCCATCTCGGAGTACGTGACGTCTTCCTGGACCCTTTTCGCTTTCGTTAACTACAATTTAATATTGTGGGCAATAGGAGCTGCCGCGAGCATATGGTGGTATAGGATGGGATATGATGTGAACATGGTGCCCTTGGAGAGGGCGGCCCAGGAGGTGGCCACATGAAGGCCATTAGGTTGGAGGGACAAAACAAGGTGGCGTTGAGGGAGATAGAGGATCCTAAGCCATCTCAGGGAGAGGTTTTGGTGAGGGTTGAGGCCGCGGGAATATGCAGAACGGAGCTCCACTTAATCTCTGGCAGGTTACCAGCACCGACTCCCCTAACTTTAGGTCATGAAATAGTGGGGAGAGTGATGAATGAAACCGACGAATTCAAGGAGGGGGAAAGGGTGGTGGTATACTACTATGCTGGGTGCGGAAAGTGTAAATATTGTAGCTCCGGTAGAGAGAACCTTTGTCCGAGTCCCAGGGCCCAATACGGTTTCATAACCGATGGTGGGTTGGCCAATTACGTTAAGGTGAGAACGACTAGCCTAGTTAAGGCTCCCGACGAGCTTGAGCCCTCCTCCCTGGCACCTGTGGGTTGTGCCGTAACCACGGCCCTCCACGCATCCAAAAAGGCCGGAATAAAGAAGGGGGAGTTGGCCCTGGTCTACGGTTTGGGTGGAGTCGGGTTCCCCTTGATTCAGGTCCTATTGAATTCAGGACTCAGGGTCATCGCAGTATCCAGGAACGATGAGAAACTGAAATTGGCCAGGGAGATGGGAGCTGAGCCAATAAACTCCAAGGAGGACATAAGGAGAAAGGTGCGGTCCTTGGGAGAGGTGGACGTTTTCTTCGACTTGGTCGGGGATGGATTATCGCAGGCCGTAAAGGTGCTGGGAAGGGCTTCAAGGGTAGTTTATGTGGGATATGAGGGAAAGGTGGATATAGATCCGTTAATTTTGGTGTCCAGGGAGATCTCATTGATTACTTCAGTTGGATGTACAAAGAATGAACTTGTGGAGGCCATTGAGCTTGTTAAGGCGGGAAGGGTGAAGGTTCCCACCCAAACTATAAAAATTGAGGAGGCCCTCCAAACCATGGATAAACTGAAGGAAGGGAACGTCCTAGGAAGAGCAGTGATGATTCCAAACTAAAAAATTCTAGTTTTACTTTAGTATTGGGCCTCCCACAGGTGCCTTCGCTCCCAAGGAATCGGCCACAACTATGGATAGGCCTGTGTACCAAGCGGCTATGGCTGTCAATATACCCAAATAACCTCCAGCGTGGCTAAGTGTTGCGGAACCTATCATTGCGCCCACACCTAGAAGGAAGAAGGTGATCCAAAGCAGCAGGAAAGTAACGAACAACCCCACATTGGCCTTAAAGGTACCGAACCACATTACAAGGGTAAATATGCCGAACGCTACTAATGCTATTCCTATACCTGTTGCCGATACTGGGCCAAATACACCGGAAACCGTAAGGAAGAACCACTCCCAGAAGGCACCATAGGTGAAGAAGGCAACGTATCCGAAGGTGTTTCCCTCCCTATATTCCAGGATCGCTGCCACTAACTGAGCAAGTCCTCCATAGAACGCAGCTAATCCTAGAACGACGTTGGAACCCGTTGAAAGTAGTCCTGCATTATATATGCTTAAAACTAGAGTAGTTAAGGCGAAACCGGATAGCCCTAAGGGGGCCGGATTAGCCTTTTTTGGAGAAGACATTATATTAGCTGAACAAGTGTTGATATTAAACTTTTATTTGTTAAAGACAATTGGGCATCACTAGAACAGTATTATGATATAAGGCAATTGGTTACCTGATCTAACAGTCAATTGTAGGTACCTATCAGCACCCATAACTTTACGTTAGGTAACCAACTTGTTTTTAGGCTTACATGTTAGTTGCACCTATGAAGGCATTACAGTTCGATAAACCGGGATTGGATAACCTAAAGGTAGTGGACGTCCCTAAGCCCAAGCCTGAGGCCCACGAGGTCCTGGTCAAGGTTGAGTTGGCTGGGGTCAACCCAGTGGACCTCGCCGTGGTGTCGGGTAACTTCGCTAAACCCATGCCT
>JAFMDM010000168.1 GCA_017857195.1 Methanobacteriota archaeon | reverse complement strand
TAGAGTACGAAATGTATGTTTTCGGGGAGCAGACAATGATCGTTAGAGTAAAGGATGTTCAGCAGGATAGGGGTTATGACAAAGTTGGTAAGCTCATATCTAAATATATACCGAAAGCAGTAATTAAATACGATTCTGGCGAGTACGTTATTTCTCTTCCTCGTGGGGAGACATCTAGGTATAACAAAGTTGCCAATAGGCTAAGAAAGTTGGAGAAAAGATTGGGAGTCAGAATAAAGGTGCAGATAGCGGAGGACAGTTCAGGCGAATAAGTCCAGCCCCTTCACGAATTTGGACTCCACCAATCTGACGAGATCTTCCATGGAAAGTCCAGAGGAGATCACTTCCTTATCTGCTACGAAGTTACCTCCCTTGGTTTTCCTCAACTTTGAAAATGGTATAAACTTCAGCTCGGATGTGTTTTTAATGGCAATAAAAAGCTCACCTCCACTCCTCTCTGAAAATCTGAGTATTCCTTCTCCTTGTTCTCTGGAAATGTAAACACTGTCATCGCTACGCCTACTCTTCACTTCTATGGATAGAATCACACCACCCTTCAGTGCTATTATATCTGGAACTGGATTCTTCCGCTTACTTCCACTGGCAGGTGCCCTAACGCATGCAAATCCCTTGGCATATAACTTGTTTACTATATACCTTTCAACCGCAGAACCTCTTCGCTTCCTTTCGCTCAAGTTTAGACTCCTCAGGACTTGGGTTTGCCTCTGAGTGCCAACTCCCTTAGTGAGGAACCTACCTGTTCCTCCTTACTTTTCTTTAGCTCCTCTAACGCCTTTCTTAAGGTCGGCATTCCTCTATTGTATTCTTCTATCCATTCATTGGCAAAGGAACCGTTCCTAACCCTCTCCGCTGCCTCTCTCATCTTTTTCCTTACGGTTTCGTCAATAAGCTTCCTTCCGACGGTGATCCCTCCGTATTTAGCCGTATCCGACACTGCGGACATCATTCCGTTCAACCCTTTCTCATATATCAGGTCAACTATCATCTTCATCTCGTTTATTGCCTCGAAATAGCTGACCTCCGGCTGATACCCTAAGTCGACCAAGTTATTGAATGCTGCCCTAAGGAGTTCAGTTATCCCACCCACCAGTACCGTTTGCTCTCCTATGAGGTCGGTTTCGGTCTCTTCCTTGAACGTAGTCTCTATTACACCTGCCCTTGTTGCCCCAATCCCCTTAGCCATTGCTAGAGCCTTCTTCAAAGCAATTCCAGAAACATCCTGATGAACCGCCACTAGGGCTGGGACTCCTCCTCCATGTACGAAATAATCCCTCACCGTGGGCCCAGGTCCCTTAGGTGCAATCATGTACACATCGGAATTTTTAGGTGGTTCTATAAGCCTATAATGTATGTTGAAGCCATGAGCGAAAACCATGTCAGCTCCGTTTTTCAAATTTGGCTTGACTTTTTCCAAATAGATTGTCCTTTGTACCATGTCTGGTACTAGAAATATAATAGCATCTGCGTCTTTCACTGCTTCCTCTGTCGTAGCTGGACTCAGACCGTCTGCCTTAGCCTTCTCCCACGAACTCCCCTTCCTTTCCAATCCCACTGTAACATTTAGTCCAGAATCCTTGAGATTTAGAGCCCATGCTCTTCCTTGGCTTCCGTATCCTAGTATGGCCAATTTCTTTCCGAAGAGTGGAGATAAGTCTGCGTCCTTTTCAGCATAGATCTTAGCTAACTTCCTCACCCCATGTATACGTGGCTATTCTCTTATATAAAGTCGAGAAACATTCTCCTACCTGCTTGTTTCCCTCCTTCTCAGCTTCAGTTTCTTCTAGCACGTCAACCCTTTCAACATCGACGGTCTTGCTTATGTTTAGAATAGCCAGTTTCAGGTTCTTTGAATCCTTAAGTTTCATATGGATCTCCATTGTGTTTCCTTCAATCTTACCGTTTATCCACTCCACATCCACCCACAGCCTCCTCAATGTCCCCATTATCCTCTCTATTAGTCCTGGGTCCCTATAGACCCCCACAACTCTAACCACTTTTCCTTGGGTCACTCACTATCACCTGTGATAACTTTCCTCCTGGAGGTAATGTAGGAAGGGCTAGTTCATCTCGATCTATTGGAACCCTAATCACAGAGGGAACTCTCTGGGCCATTGCTGTTTTCACAGTCCTTTCTAATTCATCATAAGATGCGGCCTCAAATCCAGCTGCTCCAAAGGCCTCCGCCAGTTTAACAAAGTCTGGCGAATTCCCATAATCTACGCCAACTATCCTTCTCGATTGGAACAGATCCTGCACTTGCCTAACTAGACCTAAAGTCCTATTATCCATAATTACCGATATTATGGGAATTCCTTCATCAACGGCTGTAGCTAAGTTGGTGGCAGTCATAAGAAAGGATCCGTCGCCATCAATGTCCACCACTGTCTTCTCTGGCCTAGCTATTTTTGCACCCATGGCCGCCGGCAAGCCAAATCCCATTGTTCCCATTCCTGTTGATGAAATGAAGGTTCTGGGTTCTAGGACGTCCCAAAATACCTCTGCCCACATTTGATGTTGACCTACTCCAGTGGTCACTATGCTGTCCCTAGGTATGGTGTTCCTCAAGATCTTTAGGACTTTCCAAGGTCTCAGCCCAGGTCTCTCATCCTCGTAATAGAATTTTGAATAATATTCCTTCAATTCTTTCAGCCGACTGATCCATTCTGACCTTTCGAGCCTCTGAGAGACTGTAATCAATGACTCCCTTAGATCCTTTATTATTCCCCTAGCATCACCTACCAAGTTAAGGTCTACACCAGCCGTTTTTTCGCTATCTGTAGGGTCTATATTTACCATTATTATTTTTCTATTACTTTTTATTTCTTCTGCCGATGTTGCGGTTCTATCGCTCAATCTAGCTCCTATGGCGATTATAAGATCTGATTCTAACGCGATTTTCGTGGCCTCGGCTCTTCCGTAGTAGCCCATTGGTCCCGCATATAGTGGATGGTCGTGAGGTATTGCGGACTTACCTGGTAAGGTCGAAACTATGGGAGATATTAGCATCTCCGCCAGTTTCAGGATCTCTTCTGTGGCGTTAGCCCAGACGGCTCCTGCTCCTACTAGAATGACTGGTCTCTCCGCTTTCGCCATTAATAGTGCGGCTTCCTTTATCTTCTCTGGGGTTACGTTTGTCCTAAATGGCATGTATCCCT
>JAFMDM010000167.1 GCA_017857195.1 Methanobacteriota archaeon | reverse complement strand
GGAATTGAATTAGAATCTATTAACGCCAAATCACGAAGTGGAATTTGCAGGGCAACCTTTTTACCTTCCTCTGAAGAATGGCTCAGATGATAACCCCGCTTTATTCCATCGAAATTTTCGTTGCCGCCTTGCTGGCGGGGCTGCTTGGTTCACTTACGGGCCTTGGAGGAGGCGTGGTACTAACACCTGTCTTAATACTTTTTCTGGGGGTCCCCATACAGTACGCCTTGGGAACCTCGCTAATATCAACAATAGCCACATCGAGCGGAGCGGCCTCCGCCTATGTAAAGGATGAGTTATCCAACATGAGAATAGGAATATCCCTGGAGATAGGGACAACCTCTGGTGCCATAGTTGGCTCCCTCACCTTGTATGAGATAGAGAGGCTTCATCTTCTCAATATAATTGCCATTATATTTGGTGCTGTGCTGATATTCTCCACATTTCCAAACTTCGCCAAAATGAAGACCGAGGTTCCTGAAGGTGTTAAACCGGACTTCTTCACTAGGAAGCTGAAGCTAATGGGGACATATTACGATCAGGCCTTGAAGAGGGACGTCAAGTACGTAGGTAGAAGATATCCCCTTGGGTTGGTGGGAATGTTCATAGCAGGATTCATGTCTGGGCTTCTTGGTATTGGATCTGGGGCTTTCAAGGTGTTGGCGATGGACTTCATGATGACTTTGCCCTTCAAGATAAGTACCGCTACCAGTAACTTCATGATAGGAGTGACGGCGGCCACAAGTTCTGGGCTCTACTGGAGTTTCGGTTTCATAGATCCTGTATTGGTGGCATCTACAATACCTGCAGTACTTTTGGGCTCCCTGATAGGCACCAGGTATCTCAACAGGCTGATGAGTAGGAGGCTTAGGCAACTGTTCACTGTTGTGCTCATACTCCTGGGGGTACAGCTAATACTCAGAGGGATAGGGGTGCTTCCATGAATCTTGAGCGGATTGTGAGTCTGACCTTAAGAATCGGGGTGATCCTTTCATCCGCTTTGGTTATCCTGGGGTTGATCCTTTTCTATGTGGAAGGTAGGGGAGTTACCATTAATTCATCCTACTTCGATCTAACCCGTCTAGCTTACGGCATAGCCCATTTGGATCCCCTGGCCATAATTTTGTTGGGAGTCTTGGTGCTTGTGGCCACTCCCGTAATACGGGTACTTGAGTTAGGGGTGAATTATGTCGTTAGCGATAAGGATAAGCTTTACGTGATCTTGAGCTTTGCGGTGCTTACACTTATGCTGGTGGGTATACTCCTATTGCCTAGAATAGTTGGTTAAATCAACGAACACTTTTCACAGGTTGAATCCCAGCCTCTCCCTAAGGTATGCGGAGACCGCAGTCGACGGAGCCCCGACCGCCAGGAATGTCATCCCTGTGGGGAAGGTGAATAGATTTGAATTTCTGGCGAATGACCTGAAGACGTTTGACCGCAGTTCCCCCTCGTGAACCTCAAATCTTGTGAACCATTGGTTGGGCCTTATTAAGGTAAACATCCCGTCCACCTCATTGCATGGTGTGTTAACTTTGATCATTCCGTCCTCATCGACCATCTCTATGGTTAGGGGGTATGATTTGAAGGGCAGAAGAACTTTGGTCACTAAAATTCTCACATCGTATGTGGGAAAAGTGGAACACCCTGTGCTACCAACAACATCAAAGCCGTCAGTTTTCTCTTTTAACTCCATCACGTTGAAAAAATCCAGCTCTGGGATATTCCATGTCAAAAGTTCCCTCTCGTTGGGTAGTATGACCCCCACCTTTACCTTAAAGGGAGGACGCGGGATTCTTCCTTTTTCCTCCTTAGTTAGGGAGAAGGGATAAATGCCGGATTCTATTCCTGCCTCCCTTAGTGCTCCAGAGAGTTCCATTGCAGCTCCATAATCCGTTAAGGGATATACGATCACTTTCCTATAATGCCTGGCGGCCAGGAAGGCGTCACGCAGTTTGTCCCTCCTGGATACAACCACAGCCTCCTCGCCCCTACTTATAAAGAACTTCCTTTTCGTTATGTTAAGTTCACCGAAAATTCTCCTCAACTTCTCTGTTGTCCTGTTGTCTATTTCCGTCATCATTAGCAGGTCCATTTACCGCAGACAATGGTAGTCTATTCAAATAATTAAATTTCCCTTTCCCGGTTCTAGTCCGTTATCAGAGACTGCTCATTAGCGACAATGACCGTGTAAACTATCAGGGACAACGAGGTCCCGTTGTTTTCAAAGGAGTCTTAAAGTGAACTCTGATAGACGGAGTTTCCTTTGGATCTCCTTCCCTCTAACGTAACCGAGAGTACTGCGAGAAATTAGAAATCTATTTCTGCTCTATATATTTTTTAGACACCCTCTCAGCCACCTGGAAGAGTTCTTCATACATCTGTTTCAGACCAAGTTCCATCGCTTCCTTGGCTGTCCTACTCATCTTAAATCCAGGGACTGTGGAGTAAAGGTATTGTAGGACCAGGTATGATGGATAGCTCCAGACGCCAACCTTGGGCTCCTTTGAAAGGAATGATGACATTATTCTCTCTATTTCTTCATTTTTGGTATTAGTCTCATGGCTTCCCTCGGGAGAGTTTGGGGGCTGAACAACTGAACTCTCTAGGGTCTGGGGCGAGTTTACCCTTTGACTCTGGACTCTGTATTCAGTGCTGCTCGGTACAGAGACTTCACCTGGAGACTCTCTACTCTGGACCTCAGAGGCTCCTCTCTGAGAGTCTTCCCTCTCTACTCCTCTCTTCTCTCTCCTCTTAAGGAGGAAATCCAATTCACTCATTGCGTGACCGCCTTTGCCAGAGAGTCGTAGTATTGATAAAGTCTGGACTTCTTTGTCCTGAATCCCTCGTACCTCACTGCAGGAACTCCCAGTCTAGACGCATCAGTGAACACTCTAGATAGGGGAATTGCAACGTCTAGAAACTGGATTGAAGATGTCCTCTCCGTTAATGGCTTCTTCCCTCCATTGGTGAACGCCATCGCTCTCCTGTTAAGTCCCTGAAGTCTTGAGTCTAGATTCTTCAGAACTTCTAAGGTTAAAGGTTGAGGCGTAACTGGCACAACCACCCTGTCCGCCGCCATTGTTGCGGAGAGTGATAATGTGCCAAGGTTAGGTGGAGTGTCCACCACCAGGAAATCGAAACTCTCCGACACTTTCTTTATGGAGGATATGGTGGTCTCCAC
>JAFMDM010000166.1 GCA_017857195.1 Methanobacteriota archaeon | reverse complement strand
GGTTCAATGGAACATCCCCCATAGGTGAATGAGGCTTCTCGAAGAGGCGGGAAATCCTAGAGATTTGGATGCTCAACTTGAGAATGAGGTACTTCGCTGATGAATAATGGATGACGTTAAAATTATGCAACTAGTCAACATAACTATACTAAGGGAGTGGTAGGTATGGGACTAGCAAGAGTTCTATTGTCGAAGAAGATGTTGCTAATGGGGAACTTCGTTCTGTCCTCTGGAAAGATGAGTCCATATTACCTAGACCTTAGGAAATTTCCAAGTTATCCAGAGTTCAGGGAGGTTGTTGAGAAGGCTATGGAGTTATTGAAGGAGGTCAAGTTCGACAGCGTAGTGGGGGTGGCAACTGGAGGACTGCCACTGGCAGGTTTCCTGGCCTGTAGGCTAAACTTACCCATGGCCTACGTGAGATCGGAGCGGAAGGGACATGGGACAGACAGACTACTGGAGGGTGAAGTTGAGGGGAAGGAAGTGGTAATAGTTGATGATGTTGCGACCACAGGTTCATCGTTAGAGAGAGCTCTCATTGAAGTCTCCAAACAAGGCGGTAAGGTGAAGGCGGCAATGGTCATAGTTGATAGGCAGGAGGGAGCTAAGAGCAGAATAGAGAGCTATGGCGCTACACTATTATCTGTTTCAAAGATCTCGGACATATTAAGGGAACTGCTGGAGTCAGGTTTGCTAGCACAGCAAGAAGAGGCGGCCGTAAGAGAGTACTTGGTGAGTAATGTTGAGGCCTAAGTACCTTCTCGCAATGGATTCCCCTCTGAGTCCAAGTACCTTAGAGAAGTTAAGACAGAGGTCGTGGGGAATAAAGGTAGGAGTGCCATTATTACTAAGGCTGGGAGTTCAGCAGGTCAAGGGGCTGGTCAGGGATTGGGAAAGGGTTGTTTGCGATATGAAGCTGGCAGACATTGACTCCACAATGGTTAATACAGTTGATGCTCTTGATGGACTATGTTCAGCCTTAATAGCACATGCCCTAGTGGGAAAAAGAGGAGCACTTGATGCGCTCAGAGACGTGACCAGGAACCTAAATATCTCTCTATATCTGCTTGTGTCCATGTCTCATCCTGGATGGGACGACTCCCTGCTGGGAAGGGGTTTACTGGTAGCTAAAGAGGTTGACCCAGAAGGTCTGGTTGGACCAGCAACGAGACCGTTAATAATAACCAGGATAAGGGAGACCTTCCCAAGCAAGCTAATATTGGCACCAGGCGTGGGGGCCCAAGGCGCCTCACCTGGACAGGCCATGTGTTTCGGAGCAGATGTGGAAATAGTGGGTAGGAAAGTTTACTCCTCCCCAGATCCGGTGAAGACCATGGAGGAGGTCATTGACGAGGCTGAAAGGAAGTTGATGGAATGTGAAGGAGCAACAGCTAGGAGAGACAGAGCTGAGTAAGAGGGTAGCACGGCTTCTTTCCATGTACAAGGTGGGAGAGGACGTGCATGAGTTATCAGGTGAACCACCCTCTTTTAAAGAGGATCACCTGGTGATTAGAAGATGGATCGAGGAACTCAGTGACTTTTCTTCAGATATGATAACAGTAGGGAGTGATGGAAGGCCCTATCAGGAAATATTGAACTTGGCTGTACCACTTTACGTAAAAATGCTGTGGTCAGAGCTATTCAACTATGCATCGAGGACGAGGAAGAGTGGAGTTGAGTTCCTACATATTCTCCTAGAGGACGGACGATATGTAATATTGGAGGGAGAAGAGAACGAGGTTACTGTTCCATATCCCAGGGGAGTTGCAGTGACCCACACCCATCCAAATATATGTCTCTTTTCGTCCACAGACCTAAGAAGCGCTGACAGGGCCTTAATAATGGGGTATATGATCGACGCGGTCATGACCAGTCAGTGCATTACCGTCCTCTATAGGATAGGTCCTTACACAGAGGAAGATAGAAATCAGTTACTTTCAAGGGCCAGGAGGGTTGATTCTGAGAGGACTCTGGAGGGTATACTGGAGGCCGAGATGATCAAAATTGGGAACCTCAGGACCTTAATGGTTCGTCCTTAGCCAACATATCTACGGTCGATTCCGCGATATCTATTGAATACCTATACACACGTCGGAGTGACTCAAGTGCTAAGACAGTTGAGCTTGCCGACTTTACGTCTGGTATAGTGACAGCTGTCTTAGTGGCTTCCCCGAAGACTGGTACGAAGGAGTCCATGGAAGACAATATCTCCTGAGAACTCCTCTTATCCTTCTTGATAAAGGCTTGAGTGGATTCTCTATATATAGCTATAACTGATTCCGCCAGGGTAGCTAAGTTCTCAACGGCCAACTTATCACTTAACAAATCTCTCACGAGGTTAGCTAACCTAGTGGCGTGGTCGGCGACCCTCTCTATTGACCTTGCGACAGCGTATATATTAATAATGTGTGTCATGGAGAAACCGTCCTCCTCCAGGATCTCCTGATTTAAGCTACTTAGAGACAGCTGTCTAGCAACGTAAAAATAGAACCTGTCTACCTCGTCATCCCTTACTGGAACCTCCGACGCAAGATCTACATCTCCATCCACCAACGATTTCACCACGTCCTTAAGCATGTGATAGCTAATTGTGGCGGTTCTAGCTATGGTTCTGGATACGCTCAATTCGTTTACCCCAACCAGGAACTGTACCGATATCTTCTCGGCGTCCTCCTCAATGACCTCAGCGCCCAACAATCGCCTTCTTATCTGATCCTTCACGTAAGTTCTCTCTTCCGTCTTCATATCTGGACAGACCAATGTTATGAGGGAGTGGCCAGCAGTATAATAGGACACAAATTCTCTGACCACCATGTCCTTACTTCCATTCCCACACTTCACCACCACCTTGTTGGAAGTGTATCTTCCCTTTGCTGCAATTAGTAGCTTCATGTCTGGCCTCCTGATAACTGTAACTTCGTCTCCTGCCTTCAGCTGAACTGCCTTCACCCAATCCTTTGGCAGTGATACTATGAAGGTCGACCCTCCTGTCATCTGCACTTTCCTTACGCTGACTCTCTCCATAATATAGGATGGACTACTACCTATATATTTGCAGTGCAGAGAATATAGTCATACAGATAGGGGGAGGGATATATATAGCAAGTCCGCACTACTTTGGTTCCGGCTTTTCATAGTGTCGTCATTAGCCTAACAAATCAGATTATTGCGTTCTCCTTGAGGTGGC
>JAFMDM010000165.1 GCA_017857195.1 Methanobacteriota archaeon | reverse complement strand
GTTTGAGTTTAAAGTCGAACTCCCTTAGAGGCTGCATTGCAGTGATCGCGAAGTGAAGCGGGAACACCGCTAGTAGAGGAAAGAGCAAAAGGGTCAAACCGCTGTTAAAGGTCGAGTAGAAACCCAATAGCATTATGGGGAGAAGCAGGAATAGAGCGAATACGACCTCAACTAGATCCAAGCTATTTTGCTTATACTGTTCTAGTTTCGAACTCAGTTTATCCATGACCTCCTCAGTTACGTCCCTTACAGTCTCCTTCACTGCCACTCCGGCCCTCTCTGAGTTCAGATAACTCCAAAGGAATCTTCCAACCTCTCTGTTTGTATAAAGCGTTGCACGCCTCTCCAGAGCTAAATTAGGAGTGAGGTTGAATAACGTGATTGACCGCCTTATCATCTTCCACTCTACCTCGAAAGCTTTGAACAGACCGAAACCTATGAGTTCCCTAAAACTCTGTATCAACCCCTTCCCTACCGTGACGTTGATCAGCACTAGTAAAGAGAAGAACGGCATCTCTGACTCCAACCTAGATAAGTGCTCCACAGATTTAGCCCAAGAATAGGCTATCGGGACTAGGAATAACGCAGGGAGTGCACAAAGAGGGAGTAAAAACATAATTAATTTAAAATATATGAAGAAAATGATAGAGATGACTGGTAGTCCCACTATTAATGGCGTGGCGAACTTCGAATAGTTTGTGCAGAATTCCCTGTAGTCCTCTCCGTAATACTCAGCGTAACCCCTGATCTTGTCCTCAAATAACCTACAGGGGGATAGTGTGTCTAGCAAACGTCTCAATCTCATGGCCTCTCATCTCATAGAATTTAGCTATATATTCAAATATTTTTTCTTGATCAGTTATTTTATTTACGTAGAGTCCCTCTAGTATTGACCTCCTCCTCTCTAGGTCTTTTAATGTAGATTCCTCTGATATTTCAAAGTGCTTAGAGATCCTCCTAATGAGACGCGAAGTCGCTATCAGCTCTTCAAGGCTCTGCGGTTCAAAGGTCTTCCTCTCTTCATTCCATTTGATCACGACCTCGAATTTCTTTCCATCTCCCGAATTCTCGTATATCCTCGTTATCCTCCTTTTGACGAAACCGTAGGAATCCCTAAAGTCCCCCATAGTGATCATTATTGATATATTCTTCATGAATAGTATAGCCAGATCTCTCTCCAGCAGACCCCTAACTCTAGTCAGAACATCCTGTGGTCTTGCAGCATGGAAGGTGGAAATGGAGCTGTGACCTGAGGCGGAAGAGTGGATTAATGCCTCTATCTCCCTCCCTCTAACCTCCCCTATTACCAGGTAATCAGGTCTATATCTAAGTGCAAGTCTAGCTAGGTCCATTAGCTTCACGTCGTAAATTCCATCTATCGATGACCTTGATATCAGTCTAACCCAGTTGGGGTTAGGGATATTGAGCTCCGGAGTATCCTCTATGGTGATCACTTTGGCCTGAGGATCGGTTAAGTATAGTAGAGAATTGACGAATGTGGTCTTACCGCTTCCAGTGGGTCCCAGCACCATTATAAAAGGTTTGTAATCCATGAGGAACCAAAGATAGGATGCTATAACCACATTAATGGTGGACTCTATGAAGAGATGGGTTGGAGTCAAGGGCTTTATGGGGAATTTTCTAACGTCGAAAGTGGAGCCAGGAAGCGAGATCTCACTGGATAAAGTGGCTGCCACCCTGTGCCCCTCAGGTAATGAGAACTCCAAGTAGGGTTTAGCCAGAGATATGGACTTTCCAGATCTGCTTGCTAGGGACTCTATGAGAGATATTACTTCCCTTTCTTCAGTCAAGGTTATGTTGGTTATGAGTCTCTTGTACTTCGTAAACCTCCTGTGGATCACCGTAATGGGATGACCTACACCCCTGAACTCTATTTCCTCAACCTCTGGATCCTGCATGGGGACCGTTATCTTGCCATACGAAGTCCTCTTCCTCACATCGTAGAGGATCTTCTCAACGCTCTGTGCGGAAAGGGTGGTTTTCGAGATGTAGTCCGCTAGAGCGGTCTCCAAGTCGTTGAAGTCTTGGTCGGAGTAGTAGACTCTATCCATGGCCTCTGCCTCAACCCTTATCTCAGCGGGGGTTAGTGGCGGTTCTTCTACTACATAGTATCCTCTACTTCCTCGGCTCACTATGCGAACTAAGGCAGGTCCTATGTTATATTCCTCTTCTACCTTCTCCTCCATAATCTAAAGTCCGGTTAATATCGATCACCCTGCAGACCGAAATTTTCCAGAGCCTTAGATAGGGACAATGTAGCAAGCCTGGCAGCAGTTAGGGAGACCTGTAGAGAATCTAGAGTGTAAACTTTACGCCACTTGAGGCCTTCGGTGTAGTAGAATAATTCTATTACACTATATACTGGGTCAACCCTTAGCTGGATCTCGTCGCGGACAGTTCTAGTTACTTGGGTACCGTAAAATACTTCCATGGGGAACTCCTTATTCCTCTTTATATTTATTTTTAATTCATTTCCTATGATTGTAAATGATACGTCCAACAGCGGATCCCTAATCCCCCAATCAGGCACCCATTAACATAATTAGCTCCTTCTTTCACTTCAACCACTTCGCCACACACTCTAACCCTATCCCCTACCTTAGCCGAGAAAACCGAGTTCAGTTTAAGGGGGTACTGCCACACCCTAACCCACTGGAAATTTCCATATTCCCTCTCCTCGATCACCTCTCTCCAGCCTTCCCCCACTTTCTCCGAGACCCTTCTTTCACCCTTAGGCATGAGGTAAATTACAGGTGCCACGTACCCGGCTCTGAGTATGGGATTTCCATGTCTGTAGAGCTGAGCTGTCACCTCTATTTCTTCAGGACTTGAGTAAACACTCACAGGAAACTCGATCTCCTCACTCATCCTTGCTCCTTTAACGTTTAACTGCAACCTTGAACTGCCCAGGGTAAGGAAGATCGAGCTTTCCAGGCGGGTTGGGATCTCTAGCTCTAACTTCACCTTTGCAAGAGCGTTGTGTCCTGTTCCCTTAACCCTTCCTCCTTTCGCCACCGTTACTGTAGCGTTTGTTATCCTCAAACTAGGGACTTCTGTATCCAACCTTAGGGTCAGCTCCCTATTGACTATATCGTCGTTGGACTCTATTCTCACGTAGTCCTCCTTGAAGGACCTAGGTTCTAAGCGAAGTAGTGTTGAACCCTCTGTGGACTCCCTTGAAA
>JAFMDM010000164.1 GCA_017857195.1 Methanobacteriota archaeon | reverse complement strand
AACTTCACGGAGGGTACGGGGTATCAACCTCAGTCGAGAGGTTCCTGAGGGACGCCCAGGTTCTCAAGACATATGAAGGAACTAACATGATCCAAAGGATCACCGTTCTTAGGCAGGTTATGAAGAAGCACTTCGGGGTAAACGTCAGGTGAAGTACATAGGTTCTAACGTTAAGAGAGTGGAGGATCCCAGGTTCCTCAAGGGGAGAGGTAAGTACGTTGACGACCTATGGCTTCCAGGTATGCTTCATCTAGCCGTGGTGAGATCCCCCTATGCCAGGGCCAAGTTCAAGGTGCTCTCAGATGCGATAACTGGAGAACATGCTAAGGACTACTTCTCTCCCAACTTCTTCGCCCAAATCTATCCCAAGGAAAGGATACTCCCCTTGGGACAGTCCAACTACTACGGTGAGCCAATAGCCATTGTCCTTGGAAGGGACCCATACGAGGCCAGGGACATGGCAGAGAAGGTTGAGGTTGAGTGGGACCCGTTGAGGCCCATTATGGACCCTCAGGAGTCCCTCACCTCCGAGCCCATTCATGTAGACGTTCCGAACCTAGTGTATGAGGATAGTTTCCTCTACGGTGAGTTCAGGGAGGGAGACCTACTTAAGAAGAGGTTCAGATATAATAGGCAATCCCCATCTCCCCTTGAACCCAACGCAGTGGTAGCCGACTTCGATCCCCATGGCGGCCTCACGGTTTACGCCAACACACAAGTCCCTCAGGTGTTCCGAACTGCCCTGGCCGTCACCTTCAATCTACCCAGGTCCAGAGTCACCATCAAGGTGCCAGACTCCGGTGGAGGTTTCGGTGGCAAGATATTCCTGAAGCCCATCCTCATGGCCACCTTGGCATCCATGTTGTCAGGAAAGCCGGTGAAATACATTGAGACCAGGACGGAACACTTAACTGCCGCCGTCCATGGTCCCGACAGAAGGTATAACGTAACGCTCCATCATCAGGGGGACAGGGTCTTGGGACTGGAGGTGGAGTTACTTGAGGACTTCGGAGCTTACCTACACACCTATCAACCTCTTCCCATCCTCAGGCAAATTTATCATCTCACCGGAGCCTATGAGGTGAAGTTCCTCTCCCTCAAGGTGAAGGGAGTTCTCACAAATAAGGCCCCCACTGGTCCCTATAGAGGACTCGGAATACCTCCTGCCGTACTGGTATTGGAGAACATGGTCAGTTCCTTGGCGAGGAAGGTGGGGATAGATCAATTCAAGGTGAGGGAGGACAACCTAATCAGGAGGACTCCTCACACTTCAATTACAGGTGCAAAGTATGACAGTGGCGACTATCTAGAGTCCCTCCTTAAGTTGCGGGAAGAGGTGGGAAAGGGGAACAGGGGATTGGGGATTGCCTTTGCCCTAGAGCCGGGATCCTCCCTTGCGTTCCAGACCTTGGTGGTTAAGTCCCCCAGGACTCCCTACTACGAGGGAGCCTACATCAAAATGGACAGCAGTGGAGAGGTGGTGGTTTCCTTGAGTACCAACACCATGGGTACGGGACACGAGACGGCGATCTCCCAGGTTGTGGCTGATGTACTGGGAGTGGACATGGGTTCGGTGTTGGTGAGGTTAGGGGACACTGACGGCCCTCCAGGTACTGGATTCTACGGGAGTAGGTTCTCAGTGGTTTCCCTCTCCGCCGTCTATGCAGCTGCCTCTAAACTGAGGGAGAGAATGGCCTTCCTTGCGTCCAGGCTCTACAACGTGGAGTCATCGCAAGTTCAATTTAAGGAGGGTGCAGTTTACTCAGGCTCCAGGAAGTTAGGTACGGTGAGGGAGCTAGCCAACGCCGCTTACAACAGGTCCCACCTTCTGGGAATTGAGATGGGTCTTGAGGCATCGGTAATACTGAACTCCCCAAACGTGGACGTCGCGGATCAGTCGAGGAGGGTGAACTTCGCTTCCACTTACGGTGTAAATGCCCACGCAGTCCTAGTCGATGTGGATCGAGAGACCGGGGAGGTGGAGATCCTGAAGTACGTGATACTTAGTGATTGCGGAAACATGGTGAACCCCTTACTGGTCGATGGACAACTGACAGGTGGGACTGCCATGGGTGTCGGGGCCGCCCTCTCAGAGGAGATAGTCTATGACGCCGACGGTATGCCCTCAGGCACAAATTTTGCTGACTATAGGCTTCCGAGAGCGTTAGACCTGCCCAGGTTCCATATAGTTCATCAGGTGAGTCCTTCACCCCTCACTCCCTTGGGCACGAAGGGTGTGGCTGAGGGTGGTGCAACCGTTCCCCCAGCTGCTCTCATAAACGCAATTGAGGATGCCCTAGGAACCACTTTCGACCATGTGGAGATCCCCATAACCAAGGAACAGGTGCTTGAACTGGTAAGGAAATCTAGGGCCTAGAGTGAAGATTATGGAGATGTCAGTCTACAAGTGTTCACGTGCTTCACGTACACTACTCTGGGACTGTACGTGCTATTCTCAGTGGGTAGGGACCAGCGTTCAGGGAAATGGTGAAGCATTTACCTGAAGGAGGTGGGTGAGCGACGACCACAACGTGTACTCGTTGAGGAACCACACAATGATCTCACCTGTCAACCCAAACAAGTCCCTCCACTCGTCATTAATGGACAGGTTGATTCAAGAGGGCCACCAAGGCGGTGAACAGGTTGGACATGGTCAAGTACTCTCTGGCTTTAGTCTTGTGGGAGAGAAAGCTAATACCGGAATTTATATAATAAGTGTTGACACTATGGACGCACTCGCTTACTCGATCACTTCCAATATATTGAGTTAGCTTATGCAGAATGCCCGTCCGGTTCTTTGTCCCCCGTAATCCCCTATGCCTGTCGGTCGTACCCATGGACCAGATATTCCAATGAAAATGGCGATTTCAAACTGATAGCAAAAAGAGGAGCTAGAACATTCCATTGATAACAAAACCAAATGCAGTTTTCGTATCGTATTACTACCATTATTATATATAACGACAAATATGGATTTGCACCATGCCATCCAAAAATCAGTAGATTTGCCGATAGTTATTCATGGAAGCATCTTATTGAAAAAGTAATGATCTTACATCTCTAGTGGCGAAGCGATAGCGGGATGTTGGAGGGGTTTCCGGTTAGGAGAACTGTTTCGTTTCGGACTGACCTCCTCCCCGCCCTGGAAGGGACGAGGGTTCCCCTCCAGGTGGTTCATCGTTCCCACCATCGGTTCGGGTCTA
>JAFMDM010000163.1 GCA_017857195.1 Methanobacteriota archaeon | reverse complement strand
CAGTAAAGCTTCGTAGGGAGAAAGATGGTGTTACATGAAGGACACTTGGCGGCAGTTAGTCTTCCCTGCTTTATCTCGTTGAGCCACCTATCTCCCAGGGGGCCCGCGGTGTACTCGTATGCCTCTATCTCCATTCTTACTTCCATGACACCACCTCAAAACACTCTATGTCGTTTATTGAGCCTTTCCTCTCCGTTGCCCATCTGGCCTTCACCTTGGCACCCATTATGCGGGAGGACTTCACCTCCTCCGGTTCAGTACAGATCCTGTGCATTAAACCTGGATACCTATATCTGTCTCCAGAACCTTCCAACCTTATTACCCCCACAACCTCCGGTTTCTCCAACCTTTCCCTTTCAGCCGCTATGTAAACTACAACAGCTGTTTCCACGAAGCCTTCATCCTTAACCTCCACCCACTGTGTGAGCGGAAGGTAACAGTATTGACAGTAGACCTTGGGCGGGACATGCACTAATCCACAGCTCGGACACTTGGTCCCCAGTATCTTTCCCTCTCTGAGACCTTCGAAGAACTTAGTGTAGGCCTCTCCAGGGGCCATGTCGTAGACTGCCCTAGGGGAGGTGGACTCCCTGATGGCGTTCCTGAAGGAGTCCTCGCTTAGGGGAGTTACCTTAAAGTCGGTCATCTCCTCATCACCACAACCGTTCCTACCTGCATTAGGTCTCCCCAGGCCTGGGCTAAACCAGTCACCACGTCCTTCTTCACTTGCCTTGCTCCGGCCTCTCCCCTTAACTGCCAGAATATCTCTATTGCCTTCATTATGCCCGCCGCAGCTATGGGGTTCCCCACGCCCAACAATCCTCCGCTGGGGCTCGTGGGCAGATCTCCGTCTCTTTGAGTGAGTCCTTCCTTTGTCACTTCCGCCGCCTTACAGGGTGGACAGAGTCCGAGGCCCTCCATGTGATGGAGTTCCTTGTAATCGAACGGGTCGTAGGGTTCAGCCACATCTATTTCCTTCATTGGGTTCTCTATCCCCGCCAATCTGTAGGCCATCTCGGCCGCCCTCTTCAAGTAGACCGGATAACCCAAGTCTCTGTTGGTCCAGTTGGTTGAGTCAAGGTTGAATCCGACCCCCTCGACCCAAATTGGGTTATCTGTTAACCTGTTTGCCCATTCCTCCGATACCATGACCATGGCCCCAGCACCGTCAGACACCGGAGAGACGTCCAGTCTATTCACGGGATAGACCAGCATCTCACTGTTCAATACGTCGTCCACGGTTATTTTCGCTGCGGCCTGAGCAGAAGGATGATCTAGGGCATTCCTCTTGTTCTTCACTGAGACTAGGGCTATGTCCTCCTTCCTCACACCACACCTGTACATGTACCTATGCATCTCCATGGCGAATATCCAGATTAGATTGGGATTGAGTGGTTTCTCAACCAATGGATCCCAAATGTGTTTGAACACCGCTTGGGGGTGTGGCCTAGAGGCGGAACTCATCTTCTCCTCAGCTAAGACCAGCACCTTCCTGCATAGCCCTGATGCAACATGCCACCACGCGGCAACGGGAACAAAGACGCCTGTTCCACCACCTACAAAGACCCTTACATGAGGCTTACCATTGGCAACTCCTTCAACGTAGTATTCTCCTTTCATATGGACTCCGTCGAATGCGTCGGGCGCACTTCCGCTCACGACACAGTCAATGTCATTGAAGTCAAGTCCGGCCTGATCTAAGGCCTGCCTGGCAGCAATCCAGGAAAGCTCCTGGGGGGTCTCCATAAGTCTTCTGCGGAAGAGCGTTAACCCTGCCCCCACTACCGCTACCCTGTTCTTAACGTTTATATTGGGCCTCATGGTCTAACCACCAGAACCGCCGAAGTATTACCCATGTTACTCACCACCGCTCCAGTGCCATCCAACAAATCGCATGCTGAGGCTAACCTGGCAAGGCCGTGGGCCTCAAGTGGAAGTCCCTCGCTCAGGGCCCCGCCCCTTCTGTTCACCGGGAGGGAGCCATCCCTTGAGAGATCTCCACTCCTAAGGGGCTGCCTTAGATCCTTGACCAAACCCATGGAACTAACTTCCATTAGTGCCATGAAGCTGTATCTCTCATCGGCTTCCACAAAAGCCAACTGTTTCCCAGGATCCCCCAGTCCCGCCTGTCTGAACGCCATCTCCGATGCGTTTTTGGTCGCTATATCTCTTCCCAGTTCCCTATAGGAAGGAGTGTGATAATCCGTAGCCCATCCTACTCCTGTTATCCAGGTGGGAGAATCGGTCAACTCCCTTGCCCTCCCCTCAGAGGCCAGGACGAACACGAGGGCTGCATCGCTCCTGGGCGCCAGGTCGCTATGTGAAAGTGGTCCAACCAGCTCTCTCTCAGATAGATAACTGTCCACTGTGAGGGACGAAGCGTGGGGGGCTCTATTGCTCAGAAGGCCGTTTCTCTTACTCTGGGAGACGTAGATCCCCAAATCCTCTCGGGTCAAATTGGAGTACTTCATAAACGCCCTAGCTTCAAGGGCCTTCACCGTATGGTAACTGGGGAAGGCCAACGGCCTCAAGTAAATCGGGTCCTGGGCCATCCGTTCTATGTCTCCGTACGACATCACTTCGGAAGGCTTTCCGTGGGCCTCAACCGCAATTACGTCGAAGGCGCCAGTCTTTATCATCATGTAGGCGTTTATTATCCCCAATAATCCGTCCCCAGTCACAGTGAAGACGGGCTTCAATGCCCCACCCAACTGATCTGGGGCGAACTCGTCGGTTATTGAAATTCCCTCCCAAAAGTCCTCCTTACATGAGACGAACGCATCAACGTCGGTCCTCGGATTCAGTCCCACCTTGGCGTAGGCCTTGGATGCGGCCTCAAACACCATCTCCCTGAAGCTCTTGCTAGGAACTGAGGGGGAAAATCCGGAGAAGCCGTAGGAGACTATTCCAACCCTTATTGGATCCACCTCGCCGTAGAGAGGAAGGAAACGGTAATAAGTTTAGTTTCCTAAGCTATCAACAAGGATTATAACCAAAAGAAAATGGTCGAGATCAAGGTCCGCAAATATAGGCCTTCGAACTATTGGTTAATTGCTTCTCACCTAGGGTCATCTGACGTCCAGGCCGTAGAGTCTCTTCATCAACCTCCTTGTCACTATGCTTCTTTGGATGAAGTTGGTTCCCTCGTAAATGGTAGCTGTCTTTGCGTCCCTCAGGAACCTCTCGACTGAGGTTGATACCCCGTACCCTCCGTGAAGTT
>JAFMDM010000162.1 GCA_017857195.1 Methanobacteriota archaeon | reverse complement strand
CGCCGGCAGAGGGTGAGGAAGGGGGAGAGGCTGGATGACCCCGTCCTGGAGGAGTTCGCGTCCCTCGAGGAGGAGAGGAGCTTCGATCCCCGTTGGGCGGACGACTTCCTAGAGTCAATGGAGATGGACTTGCATAAGAAGGTCTACTACACGTTCGATGAATTGTGGAGGTACACTTGGGGGTCCGCTGAGGTAATAGGTCTAATGATGTCCAAGCTCATGGGTTTAAGGAGGGAAGCGGAGCCCTATGCTGCCACCCTTGGTAGGGCCATGCAGTTTCTGAACTTCATAAGGGACGTAATGGAGGACGTCAGTCTAGGCAGGCAGTACCTACCCATGGACCAGTTGCAGAGGTACTCCCTTACCTCACTTAAGCCCTCAGAGGTGGCTAAGAACAAGGAGGGATTCAAGTCCTTCATGAGAGATATGGTGAGGAGATATCTTGAAGTGCAGAGAAAGGCTGAGGAAGGCTACACTTACCTTCCATTGAGGTACTTGGTCCCCATAAAAACTGCGTCAGACATGTACAAATGGACGGCCAGGAGAATATATAGGAACCCACTCGTGGTGTATGACTTTAAGGTGAAACCAAGTAAGAAGAGAATTTACACCAGGGCGGTGGAGAACTTCGTGGGGCTCTCAATTTGGAGGTCCTTGAACCTCACTTGGCTTACCTCGAGATAGACTTAATGATTGCTCTCCCGGGCCTTCTGTCCTGTTTAGTCCCGTTCCTCAGGAGGACCAGGGACTTCGGTTCCCTAGGGATTTCAATAGCCCTAACTGCGCTCCTCTTCATAGCTTGGGATGAATTGGCAGTGGCGTGGGGAACCTGGGCATTTAACGGACAGTGGGTATTATCGTTCAGGGTTGGAGACCTTCCTATCGAAGAGGTGCTCTTCTTCGTGGTTGTTCCCTTCAGCTCTCTCCTCTTCTACGACCTGTTGAAGGGTAGACTGAGAGGTAAGTTCAATATATCCAGAAGATGGATTGTTCTATCCGCAATAGTTGAGCTGATTCTCGCTTTGGTGTGGAGGGATCATAGCTATACATGGGTCGTTCTGGTCTATTTGGCGTCGGGTACACTCCTCTCCCTTTGGTTGGACCCAAACCTCCTCAGATTGCAATCCTTCTGGGGGTTCGTTGGTTTGACCTATATTCCTTTCCTCGTGTTTGACTATCTTCTTACTTCAATTCCGATAGTAATTTACGGTAGGGGAGCAACGCTGGGAATAAGGGTGACTACAATACCTGTAGAGGACTTCATTTACTCCATGGCCATGTTCATATTTTACGCCATGTTCTACAGAGCTGTGCACGTCAGGAGGATTAAAAGATGAGGGGAGACTACTATGGGGAACTTGATGATGTCATTGAGTTTTACTCCAACTTCTCCTCCCCTGAAGAGTTGATGGATTGGATGAGATCCAGGCCCCCAGCCCCCATTGTCACTGAGGTCGTGGAGGGAGACGCAGAGGTGACCGCCGTTGTTCCCACAGCCGACCTAAGGGGGAAGCTGGCTGCCAACGCCAGGGAGCAGTTCAAGGGAATTAGGTTAGTACTTGTTGAAAGCAACGGCAGGTACTTCAACTATGCCAGGAGCGTTAACGCTGGGGTCTCGGAGGCCCTAAAAGAGAGGCCAAAGTGGATAGTAATTTCCAACGATGATGTTTATCTGAGGGACCCTTTACGCAAATTAAGGGAGGAACTCTCCACCCTATCCCCTGGAGATAGGACTCTGGTTCACTCCCTACCTGGGGTCTACCATTCGTACAGGACCTTCTTCATTGAAGTGGCAGGATATTTCCCGAGATTAATGAAACAGTTTGGTAAGCTTTCTAGAAACAGAATAATAGACCTAGAGGGTTCTCTATATATAAAATACGGAAAGACCCTAAGGGTGACCCATCTGGTCCTTCCGGACCTAATGGCTGGTCCTTTATCTCGCTTTCCCTCGTTGGCTGGGAAAGTCGATTGTACGTTCCTTAACGTGGGGTCCTTTGGGATAATATCGGCCTCTTTGGCTAGAGACGGGCCCATGGATATAACGTTCATTAATTCCCACGAGGACGTTCTACTCTCCTTAGAGTCCAAACCTGTCACGATCAACTTTAGGGTTCAAGAGGAGATGGGTGGTACCTTAGGGACTTCGGCAGCCAGGTTCGCTAGGTCCTTCGCCAACATGGTGTACTTAAGTATGCTGGCAAGGGAGAGGGAACTATGCGTGAACTGGAGGGATTTCCAATGGGAGAGATATTTTTCCCTTAAGTCCTGACTTCGTAACATAGTTAGCTATGCACGTATTATCATGTTGGATGGTGAGGTTGATGAAAATAGACCTGAAGGATCAGCTCGATTTAAGTGGCTGTCGGTCTTCCTAGGACAATGACACACTTCTCCCCAGTCCGATGGAAGAGTTAATGGGACTAAAAGGGATATCATTCCATGTATGATCCCCTTTCCTTGGACGTTCATATCCTCGCTCAAAAAGTTCTGTCCGCCACTTCAGTTAATCAATAGTGTAGTCCTGAATTCATGATAGTCTGAAGGTATCGAGAAGAATGCCACCGTCGACATTTTTAATCATTAATCCACATTATATATGTGCGGATAAAGATAGACAGTAGGGGCAGGGTCACCATCCCAGCTAAGGTGAGGAGGAGGCTCGGTCTCGAGGGATATGTTGAGCTTACGATAGAGGGCGCAAGGATCGTGCTCTCTCCCGTAAAGGAGAGAAAAGGTATTCAGTTAGTGCTGGAGTAGTTTGTTACTTTCCAATGGCATTAGTAATAACAGGATCTGTTAATTGGTACCTCCCCCTTTCCACTCTACTCACATAGCCCCTTTTCTCAAGGTTGACTAGATATCTCCTTAACTCAGCGTCGTAGATCACCCTTCTCTTCTTCTCCTCCACGTATCTCTTTATCTCATTCCATTTACCATATCCCCTAGCTAAAGCCTCGACCACCATGGTGTAGTCCTTGGAGAAGTGACTTAACTCCTGGAGGACGGTTCTAACGGCATTCTCCGCGACTTCATCTACCAACTCCCTCCTGACTTGTCTATTTTTGACACATCTATAGCCAAATTCAGTTAGCCACCCCACAACTCCGTCCAATTTCTTCACTGCGTAGTTTAGGACTTCCGCGGGCGTAGTGATCCCTACCTGGCTAAATCCCTGCTTTAACTTTCTGGGGGTTAAGGGGGCGGAAGTCCCCCTCCGTGAGGTGGGGGATG
>JAFMDM010000161.1 GCA_017857195.1 Methanobacteriota archaeon | reverse complement strand
TATGGTAGAGGTCTACCCTCTTTGGTAGCTACGTCTAGAAAGTCGAGTTGCATCAAGGCCATTATGTCCCTGGTGGGAGGGGTGACGTAAATGGGGCCGTTGTAACCGTATTTGAAGAGGTAAGGGATAAGGCCTGCGTGATCCATATGGGCATGTGTGACTACAACAGCGTCCAATTCCTCTAATTTAAGTTGTTCTATTTCCAGTCTAGGATACATCCTCTCCCCATAGGAAATACTGGGGTTAACCCCTACATCCATTATGACCCTACTCTCCGGCGTCTCTATCAAAACCGCTGATCTCCCTACTTCATTGAAGCCTCCTAGCCCTGTGATCCTCACGTACCTATCCCTGAACAGGAGTTCCCTGTGTATTCTCTCCCCGAAGCTCCGCAGGATCTTTATCCTGTACTCGTTCTCATTGACTATATGGCTCATTATACTGTCTAGCATCTTGGACTTTATGGGGGGTTCCCTAACGATCACTGGCTTCCACAGCGTCTCGAAGAATATTCTCTGCTGGAGCGAACCACCCTTACCTATGACAAGGCCGGGTTTCTTGGCTTTGATTATGACTTCACCCATTACATCGTCGAATTTAACGTCTACAACTTCAGCTGTCTCAGGTACCAATGACTTTATGATCTCTTTAGTCTCCTGCTCACTCTTCCTGACCGAGGGATCTGCCTTTATGATCACTCTCTTCTTCAAGTCCTTAGCTAGCTTCTTCACCACCTCGCTGAAATTCTGATCCAAAGCCTTGGGGTTCTTGATGTAAATGGAAACTGCTGGCCCTTCATATTCCACTCTAGTTACTTCTACGCTTTGAGGAAGACTCTTGAATATATTAACTACCAGGTTATCCACTATCCCACCACATTTACGACGATAGAAGTCGCCGTTCTAATAGCATATCTATAGTATATAAATCTTGCTAAAATTATGTCTTAAGGAACATGATTGCAAAAGAGCATGTAATAGACCTTCCCATGCGTGTTTACATAGGCAATGGGATATTGAACAATATCCACTCTTACTTCGCACAGCTCAATCTCGCTCAACCTCTCCTCATGGTCACAGGTCACAAGGTGAGACAACTTTTCGTGGAAGGGCTTCTGGATCGACTTTCAGGAAAAGGCTCAGAGGTTATAGAGGTGGAAAAAGGGGATATAGAAGAAGCAGGGAAAGTTGAGGAGCGGGCTAAGGAAGTCAAGGCTAAAGCAATAGTAGGCATAGGTGGAGGGAAGGTGATAGACGTTGCCAAGTACTCCGCATATAGAGCCAATATGGACTTCATAAGCGTTCCTACTGCACCATCCCATGACGGTATAACGTCCCCTTTCGCGTCACTCAGGGGTTTGAGTAGACCCGTATCAATTAAGGCTAAGGGACCGCTGGCTATAATAGCCGATGTGGAAGTCCTGTCCTCAGCTCCTAAAAGATTGATAAGGGCCGGAATAGGAGATACTGTGGGTAAGCTAATAGCTGTGAGGGATTGGCAGTTAGCCTCTAGGCTAAGGGGGGAGTATTACGGAAGCTATACAGCCTCCTTAGCTCTCCTATCAGCGCGTCATGCGTTGAAGTGCGCAAGACTCCTCAATATAAATCTAATAGAAAGTGTAAGAATATTAATCGAAGCACTAATAAGTAGCGGTGTAGCCATGGGAATGGCAGGGAGTACCAGACCCGCTAGCGGCTCCGAACACCTATTCGCACATGCTGTGGAGATGTTAGAACCAGACAGGGCACTTCACGGCGAATTAGTTGGAGTTGGAACCATAATAATGTCGTACATACACGGGCTCAACTGGAGGAGGATCAGGAAACTACTCAACGAGATCGGCTTCCCCCTGAAGGCCAAGGAGCTGGGGATTAGTGAGGAGACTCTAATAAAGGCTTTGACTATAGCTCATACCATAAGGCCTGAGAGGTTCACTATATTGGGTGATAGGGGTATAACGTGGGAGGCTGCGGAGAAGATACTGAGTGAAACAGGTATAATAGGGGAATAAGATTTGAGGCACAGTATATTTAATATATGAGAATCGTAACATATTTTATTTGGACATAATCTTTTATTATGAAATACCCTAATTTCCTCGAATGAGACTCGTCATCAGCTGTATGGATTACAGGTTAACGGAGTTCCTCATGAGAATCAGTCGAGAAGATGATCTGATCTTTAGGAATGCAGGTGCCGATGCTTATGGGATTCAAGGCTCTCTTTCTGCTCTAACCGGAGTGAGCGAGATACTTTACCTGCCTCACAATGACTGCGCCGCCCATAAGCTGGCCTTCAAATTATTGAAGGGTCAGGAAACAGCCAGTGAGTCCATTAGGAGAAGATTGACTGCCCATTTACAGGGACTGAGGTTAACAAGTGAGGAGGAGCTAATGAGAGTAAATGTCGAGAGGAACGTGAGGTTATTAAAAGACTTATTCCCTAAAGCGTCAATGGAAGTAAAGACTGTAGACGTGTACAAATTAAACTGGCCTATCAGAAAACCCATAGTATATTACGCTAAGTCCACAACTAGATACTCTGAAGACATGATTGGCGCTTACTTACTCCAGTCCACCACCAAGGACGACGTAAGCATAGACCTGGAGATAGCTCTACAGAAGCTAGGCATTAGAGAGTTTAGGGAGATAGAGAATAATGAAGATCAGCCTCTTCGGAAAGCAGCCAAACGGGATTAAGTATATAAAATAGGGAGCAGGTTAAAATAAGGGGCCCGTCGTCTAGCCTGGTTAGGACGCCGCCCTTACACGGCGAAGGTCCAGGGTTCAAATCCCTGCGGGCCCATGATTTGACGTTGAATCCAAGGGGATCTCGACATGTAGAACACTACGTGGGTAACATATCGGAAATTGGGTAATGCATACATGGGCATGTTTGGAATAAAGCAGATTGCTGACTTCCTCACTGCTCCGGAAGGGTTCCCCTCCAGGGGGTTCATGGTTCCTACCGTGAGGGGTTCGTTTCTCATCTAGTGGACAGAGGGTCAGAGGCCCTCCCACGTGGGTCCAGATCGAAGTGGGGATCGGTCATATGAAGGGAAGGGATACTGATGCCCCTCCCACAGTCCCATTTCCTAAACCGAGCGGGGGAGGGGCGTCGTTAGCTTCACTGAAAATTTTGAAAGACGTATTTAAATGAGGGGGCTGTCGGTCTCAGCCGGCGGGGCTTTAAGCCCCATCATCCCCCACTCTCTATAAACATTCCTTCCAGAAATATGTCCTTCCTTCTATCAATTCACCTCAAGGATCTTTACCGTCTAGAACGTGATTAC
>JAFMDM010000026.1 GCA_017857195.1 Methanobacteriota archaeon | reverse complement strand
TGTGGAGCTGAGACCTCTACCCTTTGGGCAAGCCTCGGCTTTGAAGCAGGAAGCCTCGCCCTTTAGGGCGGGGTAGTTCACGTTTTGTGTGGCATTGTTGTTAGGTAGAAGGGAATTTCGTAGCTTAATGTCAACACTATGGACATACTCCACTGCTTCTTACAAAATACTAAAAACCTTTCCTTCACAGTATGTAAAGATCAAATTTGTCCTTTCTGCAGCCCTCATGGTCTAAGGGGTCTATCAAATCTATAGTCGCCGGAATCGCCCTCATTGCCGCCTTCGTCAATCCCCCTGTAGAGGAAGCAATAGGTAGAGATCCTCTTCCCTATATGCTCTCACATTATGGGCTAACTTTGGCGGGTCTACTCATAGGCTACTCCTCATTTAGATCGGCGAAGTGGACTCTACCTTTGGGGCTTATTCCCGTAATAGTCTGGCATCTTCCTATCCCCTTCGCCTTTGGAGGTGCTTTCCTGTATGGTAGGATATTGGATGAGGTGACAATTACTGTGGGAGCGTTGCTTGTGGGCTCATCAATAAAGTCATTTACGTTCAATTTTAACGTGTTACTCTTCATCCTGTACATGGTAGCAGATACTGCACTATCCTTCCTATTCATGTTTTACAGCTATCCATACACTTCCGAAGCTGTTCCCTTTTCTCCTTATAGAAGCCAGCAGGAGTTCTTCATAACCGGTGTAGTAATGATTGTTCTCATGAATGCGTTCTTAGGATATGTTGCCTATCTCTTTTTCAAGAGACTATCTATATTTTAAGGTAGGAATTTGGGCTTTATCCAATTTTCATGGATTTGTCAACCATAAGTCCTTGGGCTTCACCGAAGTCACGTAACTCGTTCCTTCTCCGCCCCACTAACAGGATTAACCCCGACCCAACTACTCCCGTTGAAAGTAAAAAGTGGAGAACCAACACATCCCCAGGTATATGTTAAGAGACACGTTCAACTGCCTATCCAGGACGAAACCGCAGATAGCGTCGACATTAGCTATAAATCACGGGGTTGGAGCGCTCTCCATGAGAGTTGTTATTCATATTTTCAAAGTCATCCTCATTGAGAGGAAGAGAATTCGTAGCTTTTCGTTGACACTGCACAGAGTGTCGTCATGAATTAGGTAAATTAACAGATGCCTTTCTATTGAGATCTGTTAACTCGCCACAATCCTCATTAATTCACGTCAGTGACACAACGTCCTAGATATAAGAGTAATTTATCCTAACATGTGACTACACTATGAAACCCCACCTCTCAGAACTGAAAGTCCTAATAATCTTTCTGGAAACCCACATCTGGGCGGACTTGGATGTGAGGTAAGGGCTCAACTCTATAACGAGAGAACCATAAATAGGGAGCATATTTCTCAAAGAGTAGCAAAATCTAGCCTTTCCCTCTTTCAACCATATATACAATTTCATAGAAATATCCTTCCCGAACATTGTATAGTTGCCCTTAGTTTAACGTAAAAATAGATTTATAATCCCTTGGACTGTTACTTTCTAGATCGAGATGAAGGGAGTATCTCAGACTGTTTCCATAGTCGTCGCGTTCGTTGTTGCCGTTGCGGTCCTCGCAGCGGCTCTTTACGCCTACGGCCAGCTTCAATCGCTTACAGCGCCTTCCTCCTCTTCCTCATCATCTTCCTCAAGTGGTCCCTCCAAGGTAATTCTGCCTTACGATAACTCCACCAAGACCGTCTTCATAACCCTAGTCAGTCTATCCTCGGCCTCCTCACAATTTAACTTCAATGGTACGGGGTTCGGCTCTCTAATAATTTACGTACCAGCGGGGTGGAACCTTAACATAACCTACATAAATCAGGAGTCACTTCCCCACAACCTTAACCTCGTCCAAAACAGCACCTCAATACCACAAAGCGGCGACATAGCAGAAGACGGAAAGATACTTCTATACATAGGTACTACTTCCAGCACATACCAACTTAATGGTATTTCCGGAGGGGCCAGGGCCTCAGGTTCGTATCAGAACATAGCCGCAGGTGACTATTGGCTGGCCTGTGGAATTACAGGTCACGCAGCGTCAGGAATGTGGGTCGACGTGATAGCTTCCTCCTCAGTGACCCAACCCTATGAGATAGTAAGTTCATCATGAAACCAAGCCATAACAAAACAATGTTTAGACCATTTTTATGGTTATATTGATGAAAATCTCTTGTTATATATCTTCATATAGGAATTCTTTTTGTATTTTCGTATACACATTGAATTCTAAGCGTCGAGTCTGGGAGTTTATAACCTTAAGTTGTGGGAAGTAACCTCTTAATTAATTCAAAAGTTTGACACAAAGTTTAATTACCGTAAACCCCCAAAAAGTATATGATTGCCATGGAGGGAGGTAAAGTAATAGCCAAGAGAGGAGACATAATATTTCTGCGGAAGCTTCTGTCCAAGATGAAGGACCCCTCCTCTAAATTCGACGAGGTTCGATTCGCCAAGGATGGAAGGGATTATCTATACAACTATGTTAACGAAAACGTTGATGATGTCAATGAGGACAGGAGGAAATTCCTCAAGGGTCTACTAATCGGGGTGAGCGCGGTAGCTGTGTTGGGTTCTGTACCCAGGGTGATTGGATACCTCAATCAACCTCTCACCACCCTACCGAAGTTTCCAACACTTCTGCTGGTGGACTCAAACGGTGATCCAGTTAAGGCAAGCGACACGTCATTGATACCCGTCAATTCACCTGTAATAGTTCTATTCACATATCCGATGGTCAACGATCCGAACTTCATACTGAGGATGGGAGACGCCAACAACAATGAAATGGAGGTTCCCCCAGCCAAGGTTACTGTACCCGCCACGGGAGAGGTCTATCTTTTCCCTGGAGGGGTGGGACCGAAGAGGTCCATAGTTGCGTACAGCGCCATATGTCAACACCTAGGCTGCAGACCTCCTGAAATACACTTCTATCCACCTAAATACGTTAATCCCTCTCAACTAAACGCTCCAGACCCTAACCTATTGACCCCCCAGGCCTTGGCTGCAGCGAAGGCTGCCAATGTTCCCGCAATAATACATTGTGATTGCCATGGCTCCACATACGATCCCTACAGAGGGGCGGCGGTCCTCACGGGACCAACCCAGAGGCCGCTTCCCACAGCAGAATTGGTATGGGATTCATCAACTGACTACCTCTACGTGACTAGGATGATAGGTGTACCAATATTCGGGGCACCAAATGGTAATGACCTTGAGGGGTTTCCATTACCTTCCATGAACAGCGACTACACTGGAACAACACAGGTCACACCAACAATAGACACGTTCAAGTAGGTGATTGGATGGCAGAGGACGAGAGGGAGCAAGAGAAGGAGGTTCCAGGAGTTCAGGAAATAATAGAGAAGAAGTTCGGCCTGGACGACCTACCTTTCTTTAGAACTCCCGATTACATGTACAAGCTGAACTACTGGTTGGGTGCAACGACAGCAGCTGCGTTCTTCTTCGCGGTCCTTACTGGACTTCCCTTACTACTTTACTACGATCCCAGTAACGCCTACGCCCAGACGCAATTCGTTATACATAACGTTCCATACGGTTCTGTAATACTGTTCAGCCACCTTTATGCTTCCTACGCCATGATAGTCCTACTGTACGTTCACGGGGTTAGAAACTTCTTCTCTGGGGCCTACAAGAAACCCAGAGAGTTCGTTTGGGTGTTGGGAGTTCTATTGTTCGCCGTCACCTTAGGTGCTTCATTCTTCGGCTACAGCATGGTAGGGGACGTGTTGGGAGTGGACGCCATAGGAGTCGGTTCAGGTCTCATTTCGTTAGGGATACCAGGAGGGGACACAATAGAGAGTTGGCTGTTCGGAGCTGGCTCAGGGACTTCATTGTTCTCGAGACTATTGGGATGGCACATAATATTCGTTGCCTTACTGGGACTTCTCTTCGGAATTCACCTATTCCTGGCCGAGACCTACGGAATGTTGCCATCAAGAAAGGAGAAACCATATGCCCCAGCATATTACAAGAAGAGCGAGTGGATGAAATTCAACGCCTGGTGGCCGAGGAACTTCATTTACATGATGAGCATAATCCTCACAACCTGGGGTGTGATCATGATTGTTCCCAACACTCTGGCAGCATTGAACCAATTGATGGCCGTAAAGCTTCCTCTTCTCATAAATCCCGCTCCAGCACCAGCACCCAATACGGCCGCGGCTGCCAGCGTTCCAGCCTATCCTCCCTGGTTCTTCCTATTCTTCTATAAAGTAGTTGACTTCCTCCTACCCAACGGCCAACCTCTGACTCAAGGTGACGACATACTTATACTGGTGGTGGGAATAGTACTGCTCTTACTGGTGCCTTTCCTTGACAGGAGCAAGTACCTTAGCCCCTTACAGAGAAAGTTCTGGACGTGGATAGGCATAGTCTTCGTCTCAGCCATTATAGAACTTACAGTGTGGGGATACCTGGATCCTGGAGTACCGGCGCCTTTCACTCAAATAGTCGAGGTTTTCGGACCAACGGCATTAGTGGCAGCTCTGGTCGTTGCTCCACTGAAACCAAGAGGCACTTCACCAATGAGGGGAATGACCTCTCAGCTCAGTTCACTTTACATGATGGTCCTGATCCTACTCACTGCTGGAACGTTCTTTGACTTCGTCAAGTCCCCGTCCTTGGTCGGGTTGGGAATCCTTATCCCCTTAATTGCCGGACTGATACTGAACAGCTGGTCAATGTTGCCAGATAGGAGAATGCCGCCCACAAAGGCCCTGGAGACGTCCGTTAGACGTTCACCTTCAAGTTCACTTTCCTTCAAGAAGAAGCTAGCCACCTACGCAACGATCATAATGGCTGTAGCCTCGGTTGCCATCCTCGTACTAGTGTGGAACTTACCGACCACAGGCCCACTTTCCAATGTGGCAGGCGCACTGATCGGCGTGGTCCTAGTGCTCTGGGGCCAGTCCGTGGGAATGTACCACTTCGTGGCCTACGCCAAGTAATACCCCATTAATTGAATGTAGCAGAAATCTGATCTCATTTTTATTCTCAAGAATTTAGGGTCCCTGTGGAAGTAGGTCTTGGGATCTCCGTGAGAGATGCCTTAAGGGGAATGATAGAGAGACAGGAGTATCACGCCATAGTTTTGGATGAAAGGGAGGTTGTTGGAGTGGTGAGCCTTAAGGACGTGGCGTCTAGACTCTTCATACCCATGGAGGAGGGGATAGAGTTAATTGAGTTCGGAAACCTCCAGGCACTCTTGGACACCGGAGTCTCATCAATTATGACATCGGATCCCGTAACAGCCAGAAACGAAGATGAGGCAATAAGGCTCATGGTGGAGAGGAATGTAGGAGCAGTACCAATAGTCAACGACGGGTACGTGAAAACTGTGTCAGAGCACTCCCTCCTTCCTAGACTGTTTGATTCTTTAATTGACGCCTCCCCAATCTCCTCGAGACCCATAATATTTGCTGACGAGGACTTTACGGTTGAGGAGGCCATGGAATTGATGATAAGAAAGAACATTAGGAGACTTCCAATAGGCTCTTACGAATACGTGAGGGCCATAACTACTCTTTTCCTGATACTCAAGGGGGTGTTGGAGGACTATAGGGAGGACGTTCTATACGAGCAGGCACTCAGATTCTCTGATGAACCCATATACGCCACCACAGTGGGAGAGGCTGCCAGGAAACTCTACGAGAAACCAAGCGTAGGAGCGGCCATCGTTGAGGACGGTATATTGACCGAAAGGGACCTTGTAAGACTTATATACAATTCCATTTAGTTTAAGCAGTGTTACACATCTTAGCTTTCCGTTACATCTTTGACATCCTGGGAGTGTTGGCGGGTGCATTGGTTGCCTTCCAAATGTGGAGGGAGAAGGACATGTTCCACACCGAAGGGAGCCTGTGCTGCCCAATGGCCAGTGTCATAGTTCCCGCCAAGGGTAGAGACGTCCAGTTCAGGAAGAACGTGGAGTCGCTCATGAAACAGGACTACCCTAACTATGAACTCATTTACGTGGTGGACGAGGAAGATGAGGCTTACAGGGAATTGAGGTCAATGGGAATAACGCCAGTTCTAACCTGGTACAAATGCTCTGGATGTAGCGGTAAGGTAAGGGCACTGCTCTCAGGGATCGCCTCCTCCAAGGGGGATGTGCTTGTCTTCGCAGATTCCGACACCGAGTATCCACCTAATTGGCTAAGGTCCCTAATCAGGCCCTTGGACAGATATATGGCCTCCACCTTGTTCTCCTGGCCCAAGCCGGTGAGGTTGAGTTTTAGGAACCTCATGAGGGCAGGGTTCTGGACTTTAGGCTTCGAATCCCAGTTCACTGGGGGAAGGTTCCTATGGGGAGGATCCATGGCGTTCAGGAGGGAACTCTTTGACCAGCGAACCATGGAGGAGCTCTCAAGGGAGTGGTGCGACGACTGCACCATGACCAGAATCGTGAAATCGAGGAACGGCGCAATAGCATTTGTGGGCGAGGCGACCCCTGCTAACGTCTACGATGAAGAGAACCTTCTAAGGTGGAGTAGTAGGCAAGTGATCACGATCTGGCTCCACTCGTCCAGGGGGGCTAGGGCTTTCATAGTAATAGGATGGTTCTTTCTCATACTGTTGGCGGGATCCCTGGTCACTGGAGCCTGGCTTGGGGCCACACCTTTCATCCTGTGGTGGTTTAAGAACTGGGCCAGATCCAGGAGGCTAGGAACGTGGGCTGTTTGGGGAATTTTAATGTCGGTTCCAGCGATCTTTTACGGCCTCTTCTTGCTTATTTTAAATAGGAAGAGGAGGGAAGTGGAGTGGAGAGGAGTTAAATACACCCTTCCTACAGGCCGTAAACCTTGACTGCGTTCTCCTTCATTACCCCCCTATCCTTGACCTGATTCCAGAACCTGGCCGCGTGGTTCAACAACGTTTGCCCCTTGTAACTTGGGAAGTCACTGCCGTAGATACATTTGTTGAGGATAGAGTCTAACCTTGGTAGGTAAGACCTCAGCGACTCTGGGGGTATGGAGGAGAGTTCCAAGTATACGTTATCGTAACTCCTGGCCAAAAAGTAAGCAGAATCACACCAGAGGGGTCTACCGGCGTGGGCCAAAACGAAAGTTACCTTAAAGTCCTTCACGGGATCGTCAACTAACAAAGGATCGCCGTACTTGTTCCTGGCCCTCTCGCCCACACTTGTGCCCGTATGAATAAGAACAGGGAGTTTATACTCCTCAGCGAATTCATAGACCTGCCCTAATCCCCTCATTCCCCCCTCCTCCTCCCTATATGCGTTCGGTGAGTAACCGTGATGAACAGGGTGGAGCTTTATACCAACGATTCCTTTGGAATATTGCCTCTCCAGGATCTCCTTTACGTTACTGCACCTGGGATTAACCGTACCCAATTGGGCGAACCTATGATCATCCCTATATTGTTCAACCTGTTGCCAAAAACCGTCCTCACAGGTATCGTTACCACAGGGAAACGAGGGAACCAAAAGCACCTTCTCAATCTCCACGGAATTATCTGAGAAACTTTGTTCCATTATAGGGGACGACGAGTCCCTCAGCCTTTGACAGTCTGGAGGAAAATTCCTTAATCCCATATGAACGTGAGCGTCTATAACCCTTATTTCTCCCATAGGAAGTGAGGGGATCCGATACTTTCAAATTTTTCGTGTTAACTCCTTCAAGAGGAAGTTCGGTTTCTGAACCATTAGGTCTCCCTTTAAGCCGGAAGTTTCAGTTAGTCCTATGAGATTAATCATCTACATGATAAAGAGGTTACTGTTGAGTAAAACAATCTGGGGTTGGGGCTTTGCCTTCGTCATCTTCTGGGCCGCAATGGGAGCCTTCCTGCTATCTTCCGACGTACCTAAGTTACAGGATGTTGACTACATGTATACAGCGTCGTGGGCAGGAACCGTAATCATTTTTTCATTGGGAGCCATCGGGACGTCAATCACATATGTGGTGACATATCAGTCAGGCGGACTTCCCCACATGCTCAGGTTCTCCAAGCTTACCCCTCAATATTACCTTCTCTCAATTTACTTGGGGGCTTTGGTTGTAATTTCAGTGATTGGTTTGATTACATTGAGTATTGTGGGGGCGATGTTCTCCGCTCACTTCGGTATTCCCCTATACCCAAGGAATATGTTCGCTGAGACAGGAGAGATCCTCCTGGCCGCCTTACTGATGACCTCCCTATCTTTATTACTTAACGTGGCCATTGTGAAAATTTCCAGGAAAGCCCAAAACCTAATATCATTCGTTCCTCTTCTACTTTCATTTCTCTTCGGGTACGGGTACATTTACCTGAACCTCGGGAACTTGACCTATCTCTCACCCTACACGGCGATAGACTCGCTTCTAATCCAGGGCTACGTTAATCATCCTATTCCTCTCGACCTCAGTGCATTTGTAATCAGTAATCTAAACAACGGTCAATTGAACTACCTCGGATCCCTGAATCCTATCTATGCAGTCCTCTCGGCCATGATGTGGTTCCTGTTGTTCACGGCCATATCAATACCCCTTGTCAGGAGCCTCTACTACAGGCCATTGGAGGAGAGTAGGATAGCATGATAGAACTTGATAATGTGTCAATTAACCTGAACAAAGTCTCCATAATTAGAGACGTCACGGCAAAAATCGATAGTAAGGTCATCCTACTTGGACCAAACGGAAGTGGTAAAACCACTTTGCTCAAGGCTATAGCTGGAATAATACCGTACATGGGAAGCATTAGAGTAAATGGAAACGAAGTCAAGAGGGCCAGGAACTTGAACCTATTATCCACTAACTTACCCGAGGCCTATTCGCTAGGGAGGACCGTTGAGGACGTCATTTACCTATATCAAGAACTGAAGTCCATTCCTGAAAGTAATGTAAAGGAGCTCCTGAGAAGCGTGGGATTCAACGACCTTAAGAAAGAGATTTACGGGCTTTCTGCAGGGCAGGGAGTTATCCTCAGAACGGTCATGGCCTTGGCCTCAGACCCCCAGGTTGTATTGTTGGACGAACCATTCGAGAACGTGGATGCAGCCAAGAAGTTTAAAATAGTCCAATGGTTGAAGGAGTATGGAAAGGAGGGCATCATAGTTACACACGAGATCGACATGGCCGCGATGTTCAAGGAGTCCCCCACCTTCATGATTCTTGAGGGAAGACTATACGGACCGGTGAGCATGGGTGGACTAATGGAATGTTCTATTGAGGAGGGATCCCATCCAGGCTCACTTATGGAGGTTCAGGTGGGAAATAGGAAGTTCTCATTTGTGAAGGAGGGAAAAGGGAAGAAAATGAAGGATATGGTAATCTTAGATAGGATATACAACATCTAGGTCAGGTAAGTTGGACGTCCGTGATCTGGTTAGGGACGCTGAGGAGATATCGAGAAAGATAGTGAGGAAACAGTATAGACTGACGCTGGCCAAGTACTATCTGCTTTGGAGCACCCTTTCAGTGGTAATAGAATTAGCCTATGGGATACTCTCCTATATACACGCCCCAAATCTGGCTTACTATTTCGTAATACCTATCATCTATGTATCGTACCTGTTCGTAAATTTCAATCTCTTTCGAAAGGCTGGTCAAGTTTATAAAAGACTTGCCCTCACTTTCAAATCGTCTGAGGAAAAAGAGAGCACACTTATGACCAAATCTAAAGTGATTCAAGTAACTGTGGCGTTCCTCTACAGCCTCTCCTTTCTGCTAATTTATTTTGGCATTACCTTCTCAAATCTCTACATTACAGGTATAGGAGCGCTGATGTTCAGTGTCTTGTTCTCTGTGGGCTTAGTGAGGGTAACTATGCTGGCGGGGTTAAAATATTACGACCTAATGGCCTCAGTCAGCCTGATCGCCCTCACTCTAAACTTGGTCCTTCCTAAGTTCTACCTGAGAAATGAATTCTATTTAGTCTCCTTCATCTTTACCATAATATGGATATTTGCGTCATATAAGTCATTTATAGAGGTAATCGAGGGTGAGTGAGGAACTCAAGAAGCTAATGGAACTCCTCTCGTCTCAGGCGTTCTCCAGCTCCGCCAGGATAGGAATTTTGTTGGCCCTGCTCTACCTTGGAAAGATGAGCTTCGCCGACCTCCTTAGGTCGTTGGATTTACCCAAGAGCTCCCTTTACGCCCATATACAGGTCCTGGAGGACGCTGGACTAATATCGGTGAGAAAAGTTTTCACCGTAGATGGTCCGCGAACAATCATACAGCTCACAGATAAGGGCAAGGAGGAGGTCATGCTCTATATATCTCTGGTTAAACAACTGAAGTTTGATTGAAGCTGAAGGGGGGTAAATTAAGAACATGGCATGGTCCATTTGGGGTTTACTGAAATCGGAAGGTAAAGTCATCCTACCATCTTACATGTTTGGTTTCAATTTAGCTTGTTATCAATAATTTAGTGCTGAGGGACACATACATCTTTATAATCTCATTGAGACCACCTATCTGGATGAGAAGTAGGGGAGGGATCGCGTTGGGTACGCTAGTGGCCCAATGGATCATAATAGGGGTGGGTGGGCTAATCAAGGAGAACTTGAGGTTCCTCCCGTTCCTAGATCTCCTTAGGCCAGGAGATCCTGGATCCCTGACCCACTTCTTAAACATTTTTCTAGGGGATTTGGGGATAGGCGTGGCATCCTTCGCCCCAGTGATTGGAATATTCTTCTTGGCACTTGTGGACTTCAACACAGGCATAGTTCTGGGAAGGGGAGGAATTACCCTGGTGGTTTTGTTGAGGCTATTGACGCTACCCAGTTCCTGGCTTGAGCTGGGAGCCATATCCTTAATGGCGGCCGAAGGGATAACCCTTGCGATGTCTGCACTCAAGGGTAGATTGGTTAGGGAGTTGGAGGTGCTATGGAAAGTGGCAATAATATCAATTTACATGCTCCTGGGATCCTCTTTCCTCGAGGTGACCGAAGAGGCCCTGAGGACGTCAGCGTTGCTGGCCTGGATAGGTTTCGTACCCTTCGTGGTAAGTGCCATGGCCATATACAAACAATGGATAAGGAACTAAAGGATTTTTACGTTTGAGGAACAATTGAAATAGTGGAGGTTCAGGTACCGAGCTTAAGGTACGTCAAAGAGGTGGAGGTTAACCCAAGGGATTCAGCCCTTCTCATAGTGGACATGCAGAACGATTTCGTGAGAAAGGAGGGAAAGCTCTATGTACCTAAGGCTGAGGAGACCATTCCATCCATTTCCAAACTTTTGAGCGAGGCAAGGTCAGCCGAGGCACAGGTATTTTTCACACAGGACTGGCACATGAAGGACGACCCCGAGTTCAAGATATGGGGAGAGCATGCGCTTGCGGGAACGTGGGGCGCGGAAATAATTGAGGAACTCTCTCCCAACCAAGGAGGAATGTTGGTGAAGAAGTACAGATACGATGCCTTTTTCGAAAGTCCCCTGGACTACCTCCTGAGAGTTAAGGGGATAAAAAGGCTGGTGGTGATGGGAACCGTGGCAAACATATGCGTTCTCCACACCGCAGCAAGCGCTGCCCTGAGGTGGTATGATGTTATATTGCCAAGGGATACAATATCTGCAATGACTGAGTTCGATTATTACGCGACGCTTAGACAGGTGGACTTCCTGTACAAGGGAACGTTGACCTCCAGCGAGGGCGTGAGGTGGATTAAACGTACTTAGCTGTTGTACATAACGATCTGGACGGTACCTGCTCCGCCGCTGTTTACGCTAGGGCCATGAATCAGTTACCGTCTAAGGTATTCTTCACCGAGCCCACCAGGGTTCACAGGCTATTGCCAAATCTTAGGATGGAGGGCATATCAGAGGTGGTGATAGCCGACTTGGGAATGAATGCCTCCACCGTGAACGAGGCCGTTGAGGCCGTGAGGAAAATTACCTCATTGGGGGTGAAGGTTAAGTGGTTCGATCATCACGTGTGGAAGGACCAGTGGATAAAGATGCTGAGGGATGCGGGGGCGGAAGTGTTGGTGGACACGTCAACATGCGGTGCGGGGGTGGTGTTAAGGGGGACCAACTCCCAGGACGAGATATCCAAGAGGATAGTCTCCGCCGACTGCGCCGTTGACATGTGGTGGCACGACGATCCCATGGGGGAGAAGCTCAGGAGGGTAATTGAGGCCAGTAGGGACTTCTCGTGGAAGGAGAAAATAGTGGAGAAACTCTTCAGGGGGGTTCTGTGGGACCAGGAGTTCCAGTCCATACTTGAGGAACAGATGGATCAGGAGCTCAAGGGCTACTCAAAGCTCAGGGACTACTTCAGGGTGGTCGAGGTTGATGGGGTAAGGGTGGCCATAGCCCTTAGATGGAGAGGAAGGCCTGACATCAGTTACGCCGCACAATACTTCATGAGTAGATCTGGAGCAAAAATATTCGTCTCAGCCAACGGTAAGTCAATATCATTTAGGAGTTCCTCCTACGTTGTACGTGACTACGCCGTAAAGTTCGGGGGTGGGGGACATCCGTTGGCGGCCGGAGGACAGCTGAAAATCCCTTGGTTTAGGAGGCTGCTCTTCTCTCTGGGATTGAAGGGTCCCGCCCTCTCCTGGGTAGCCTCAAGGGTGGTGCAGGCCATGAGGGAGGTGGGGCTTAAGGAAACCACAAATTCCTGATTTAGTTTGTGTAATAATACTTATGAACCTGTTCTAAGTCAAGTTTTTAAAGTCAGGATGTATAGCGATTCTGAGAGAAAATGAAACTATATCAGAAGTTTCCGGAGACTCAGGTCCTGACTACAAAGGGACCCATAGATTTCTATAGGGATGTGTTTGGAAAAGGGAAATGGCTATTCCTCTTCGCTCACCCAGCAGACTTCACCCCAGTGTGCACCACTGAGTTCGTGGAGTTTCAAAGGAACTATGAGGAGTTCAAGAAGCTAAACGTTGAATTGGTTGGAATGAGCGTGGACAGCCTCCCAGCACACATTGCCTGGCTAAACGACATCGAGCAAAGGTACGGTGTTAAAATCGATTTTCCATTGATAGCGGATCCTGACAAGAAGTTCGCCAGACTACTTGACATAGTGGACGAGGCCTCAGGGGTGACAATTAGGGCAGTCTTCCTTGTGAATCCCGAGGGCATCATAAGGTTCATGGCATATTATCCCATTGAATATGGCAGAAAAATAGAGGAGTTACTGAGGATAACAAAGGCTGCCATAGTGAACGCCAAGGCCAAGGTGTCGCTACCTGTAAATTGGGAGCCAGGGAAGGAGGTCATAGTGCCGGCCCCACAGACCATTGACGAGGCCAGGATGAGATTGAACATGCCAAATGCCAAAGCCTGGTATCTCATGTTCAAGAAGTACGAGGAACTTCCACCTGAGCAGAGAGTATAACCTTTTTTTATTTTAGTTTTTTATTGAAATAGAGGTATGGTATTTAGTGTAGGCGGATAACCGGGAAAACTTTCGGTGCTTGTTTGTATATTTTGACCTGAAATCTGGACATAGAAGTTCCATATGTAATAGTACCTAACCCCATATTGATTTTGAGGGGAGGCAATCTGGGGAGAGGCAACCACCAGGACGGAGAAATTAAGGTAAACTTTCAATTCCTTCTAGGATGCTTCTGAGGCAATTGAACCTCTCCTCCCAGAGGTTGGATGGGGGAGTGGAGTTAAAGTAAAGCTCCAAGTAAATTTTTCCTCCCGTCACGTAAGCGTTCAGGGGAGTAACCGTGGGGGGAGGAAGTGACTCCCTAACCACGTAAATGTGTCTCCCAGTATAGATCACTGCTGAAACCGCAACAAGGGTCAATAGGATAAGGGATGCTACGAATACCTTGAGGTCACGATCCATCAAGAACACTTGGGTGGAAAAAATATAAGTTAGATTACTGGCTCTCTATCTCCTCAATTTTCGGGGTCTTGACGTCCCTCAACCCTGAGAGAATACCCCAGGGGAAGAAAACGGCGGCCGAGACCACTGCTACCACGGCACTGGATTGATAGAAGTTAAGAATTGAAAGGGCTCCTTCACCTCCAATATAACTCATCACCAACAGGAAGGCTATGTAGAATATGTACCATAGGGAGTTGATGAAATTCCTCCCCACCCTATAAATGATACCGAAGATTAAGGCTCCAGCAGCTATTATCGCAACTGAGTAAGGAACTACAGGCCACCCGTTCCAGAACGCAATGAGTGCAGAGAAGACGAATGCGAGTAAGGCGATAGGGAGCCCTCCCCTAAACTTTTTGTCATAAGTTTTCCTCAGCACCATCATCGCAACTGGATTCACCGCGAAACCGATGTAACCTGCCGACACTGCGTCGCTTATCAGGCCATATATGGTGGGGACAGGTGAGGTGAGAAAGGTTATTATGGCTCCCACTACGGCAAAGGCCACCAGGGACCAAACGGGGATCGAGTAGGTGGAATTTAACTGCTTCATGAGTTTGCTAACGATAGCTGATCTCCCCATGGCGAACAGGACCCTCGTTCCACCGCCTAGGTAAATGTAACCTGTGACGAAGGGCCCAATGGTCGCCACGATCAGAGCGAGGGCTAGAAGAGCACCGTTTCCCTTGGCCAAATCCACGAACGGATTCCCTGGAAGAGATAGACTGGCCCAATTACCGGCTGAAAGACCTAAAGAAGACCAATTTATTCCTCCGACAAACACCACTGCGAAGAGGACGTATATGAGGGTCTGCCCTAGGACTACCCAAACTATTGAGCTGGCCAGTTTATGTCGATCCTTGGTCTCCTCCGCGTAGTCCGGAATCACCCTTATGCCGCCGAAAGCAAACATGGCAAGAGGAATGGCTGAGAATATCCCCGCGAACCCAAAGGGGGAGAAACCGCCGTAGGAGAAGAAGTTCTTCGCTGAGAAGAAATATCCGGCCAAACCCAAGGCTAATGCCACGTAAAATACCAATTTCACAATCCCGAAGGTGGTGGTGGACTTCCCAAATGCTCCCACTCCGAAGTAATTGAAGGGAACGAACAGGAGAAGGAAGATTACGCCAAGACCTGCACCTAGTAGAGTGTAAGAACCTCCAGGCCCAACAAGGGAAGGCAGAAAATAGCTCAAGCCTTCCACCACTGCCAGGGCCTCAATCGGGGGAATGAAGAGGTACCACACCAAGTCGGCCATGGCATTAAGGAGGTTTGTTACTCTACCATGACTATACAGACTGTACCTTGTGGGGCCTCCTGCCTCCGGGATGTTTGAACTAAGTTCGGCGAAAGTCAATCCTATGAAAAGGTAAAAGATTCCGCCCAACACCCAGGAAAGAACGGCTGCCGGACCCGCCGCGTTGGCCATGCCAGCGGTGCTGAAAAGAGCTCCAGTTCCTACTGCACCTGCTATTCCCAATACAATTAGATCTCGAAACCTAAGTTCTTTCTTAAGTGGCATATGAAAATCAAAAGTATTAGTACTTAAACCTTACGAAAGAGAAGAGAAAACAGAAAATTGGGCAGAGAATAGCAGGGAAGTTACCCCATGCCGGGCATGCCAGGCATTCCGCCTGCTCCCTCTGGGCCGCCTCCACCTCCCTGGGGGGCCTTTGTCGGGGCGGCCGCTATTATGTCGTCTATCTTCAGGACTGCGGTCGCGGCCTCGGTTGCGCTCTTTATGACCTGCTCCTTAACCCTCACTGGATCAACTATGTTAAGCGAAAGCATGTCGTCGGCTATCTTACCATTCATTACGTCGATCCCACAGTTAACCATCCCCTTGGAGTGCCTATTCCTAAGTTCCACCAATGTATTGACAGGCTCCAGCCCAGCAGTTTCAGCCAACAATAGGGCCATTTCCTCAACTGCGTCCGCGTAGGCTTGAATGGCCAGTTGCTCCTTTCCGCTCACCTGAGTCGAGAACTGCCTCAACTTATAACTCACTTCCTCCTCAACCGCTCCGCCTCCAGCAACTATCATGGGTTCCTTTAACAGATTCCTCAGGGCATGAAGTGCGTCATTTATACTCCTCTCAGCCTCATCAACTGCCATATCATTTGAACCCCTGAGCAGAACGTTAACGACCCTTTCCTTCTTTACTCCCTCTATGAATACCATCTTGTCGTTGCCCACTTTCCTCTCCTCAACCAAATCGGCATAGCCTAGGT
>JAFMDM010000025.1 GCA_017857195.1 Methanobacteriota archaeon | reverse complement strand
AGGAGGGATTCTGAGAGGGCGACATTGAAACCGTAGCTCTGATCGCGTTCCTCCTAGCCATAAAGTGGTTTCTTCAAAAACGAGTATTTAACTAATCATCCCCACCCCTGGAAGGGGCGAAGCTTTCAATCTATGGTAAATTTCAAAGATTCTCAAGAGCTAAACAGTAGAGATGTGTAGAAATTGGCCTGTATAGAGATAATAATCCCTTTTTATTTTAATAATACTACTCCAATTCTAAAATAGTTGGATTGGAAGGTCTTGTCGCCATGTTCAAGCCGTTCTGTCTTCAGTTCACAGACCGGACTTGAATCCCTTGGAAATACCGAAATTCGCCCGCTAAACCTTAAACTGTCCAAACAATGAAATTAACTGACCGGCGTGAATAGCGTGAAGCAGTTCAGTGACCTCACAGTGAGATACTTGAGAGAGGCCGATCTTCGACATAGGAAGTCCCTAGGACAGTTCTTTACACCAAGGTATCTAAGGGAGGAAGTTTTAGCCCACATGCCTAAACTAGTGAGGCCTAAAGTCCTAGATCCGGCATGTGGTACTGGGGAGTTCTTAACCTCCGCCAAGGAGTACTTCGTGGAACCTGAACTCAATTGCTGGGAGATTGATCCTGCAGTAGCGAGGTTGGCCAAGGAATTGTTGCCGGAAGCCAACGTGAAGATCGTTGACAGTCTCTCCATGCCCTTCAGGGAGGAGTTTGACGTGGTGGTGGGAAACCCTCCGTACTTCCAGGTACCTAAAACAATCGTGGACTCGAGGTATACAAACGTGTTGAGTGGAAGGCCCAACGTGTACGCACTATTCCTTTACCTCGGATTGAACGTATTGAAGGAAGGGGGTTACTTGGGATTCGTTGTTTCCTCCTCAATGAACAACGGCGCTTACTTCTCAAGGCTTCGCAAATACGTTGTGAGTAACTCGGATGTAATGTATTTGAGAACGTTGCAGGACTCAAGGGCGTTCATTGACGCCAATCACACGTTCCAGGTAATTGTGTTAAGGAAGGGTGTTCCATCCTCTCCTAAATATGTGTTCAGGAGAGGGAGGAAGGTGATATTGACTGAGAGGGCAGAGGAGCTAAGGAATGCCTGGACTGACGCCACCAGTATAAGGGAGCTTGGTTACTCGGTGAGGACAGGTAAGGTGGTATGGAATCAGGTGAGGGATAAACTGACCAACGATCCAAAGGAGGGTGTATTACTTATTTGGGCCACCAACGTTGGTGAGGGAGAGCTTAAACCCCAATCGAGAAGACCTCAATACGTCAAGTGGAGTAGGCCTGATCGTGGGCCCGCCATTGTGGTCAATAGAATTGTGGGACATCCCAGTAGGCCTAGATTGAGAGCTTCCATCATTCAGGGAGAGTTTGTTGCCGAGAACCATGTCAACGTAATCTATCCTCCTTCAGGGACTTCCTTACAGGAGTTGGAGGAGTTGGTGAAGGTGCTCATCAAACCCGAGACGGCCAACTACATTTCCATGGTAACTGGAAATACTCAGATTTCCACCAGAGAGCTAGAGGAACTGGTACCAGTTAAGCTAAAAAGGAAGGGGACATTGAAGTCTTTCTTAACTTGAAAATTTAACTAGAAATTGGTCATCAAAGACATTTAGACATGGCATCTTTATCTCCTGAAAGAAGTTCTTCCAATGAGGCACTACTAGAAAAATTGAAGCTCACTCCCGGCATTAAGGAATAGGATTACATTGATCTCATCTTCACGGAAGAAGAGCGAAGCTCTTTGTCCAGTAACTGAATGACCTTGTCGTGTGAGAGTAAGCGTCACCGAGGTTAAAGCCGAGGGTTGTTGAGTTATGCATCTGCCTCATCAATGGCCCGTGGGTAACATAGAACCAGTTCCTTCAGGACTAGGACGGCCCTAAGGGGCTGCGGAGCTTGATAGTGTCGGCACGGATTAGGTAAATTAATAGATGCCTATCTACCGAGATCTGTTAACTTGTCATAATCACAATTAATCCACGTCGATCATACATGTTCTAAAGGGAGAGATGATTTATCCTGATAAGTGTCAACACTGTGCGGAGCTTCAATCTTGTCTAGGTGATGAAGCAGGAAGCCCCGTAAGGGCAGGGTAGTTGATGGAGTGCGACTTGAAACTTTAGGAAAGTTAATGAGACGGTGCTTGAGTGAGGTTCTGTGACAAAGAAGATCTCGAAATAGAGAACGTATAGTTGAACCCAAAGTCGGTCCAGTCCTCCCCATAAGAAGCGACTACGTTAGAAGGTTTAAGGTAGTGTCTATCGAAGGTGTTTGACGCAAACTCTAACTTCCTTCGCCCTAGAGAGATACTTCCAATCTTTTGTTTCCTTTACGTCACCCGATTCTCGGCTAACCTATAGAGAACCATCGATACCACTAGGTAGGCTAGCATCGCCAACATGAAGTTCAGGGACGTTCTTCCCTCCAAGTTGTTCACCAACTCCTGGGCTAACGGGGTGGTGGGTTCCAACAGGGAGAGGAACCTTAGGAACGGCGGTAAGGACTGAAGGGATATGAAGGTTGGGGCGAAGAAGGAGAACGTCCATCCCAGGACCTGAGAGAGTTGATTTGCCGTTCTCAGGGAAGTAACAAGGCCTAAGGCAGTCCCTAGGAGAAAAGCATACATAGCACCAACCAAATAGGTGACCAGTAGAGGAAGCCAGGAGACCTTGATGGGGACTAAGGTCTCCCCCAGGAACACCAATCCCACAGCCATCGGGAGCGTGGAGGCCAGCTGATATACCACGAAGCTCAGGACTATCATCCACCTCGGAGTCTTAGTAACGTAAAGGAGGCTCATCTCTCCCGAATACTTGAGGAAGGCCGTGCTCTGGGCGGTGCCAATGAAAACGTTCATGAAGATGTATAGCGTAAGAGTGCCTGCAAGGACCTGAGCGCTCCTTATGGAAGTCTCGAAAGATAATATGAAAGCAATCGGGAACATTACCCCGTAGAAAACGTTAGTTGCCAGGTATGCCCTGCTTTGCCTGGCCACCAACTCTAATAATCCAACAAACTTCCTGATGTTAACCATCACTACCCATCACCTCCCTGTAAATGTCTTCCAAACTCCTGGTTCTGACCTCATATTCGAAGTCACATTGGCTGAGGAAGTGGGGAACCTCCTTACGCTCCACATGAAACCTTTCTCCGGTCATCAAATTTACCACTTCATACTTCAGGGAGAGCTTGCTCCTCAGTTCCCAAATTCTCCCGCTGAGTAAAACCCTTCTATTGAGGAGGTATACCCTGTCAGCTAAATACTCCGCCTCCTCCAAGTAGTGAGTGGTGAGGAGTATTCCCTTCCCTCTCCCCTTCAACTCCACCAATATATCCCAAAGTTCCCTCCTCGACTTTGGATCAAGGCCGGTTGTCGGTTCGTCCAGGATCAGGTATCGGGGATCATTCACCAGGGCGGAAGCTATCAAGATCTTCCTCTTATTCCCTCCGGAGAGCTCTTCCACAGACTTGTCCTCAACGCTAAGTTTCCTGATCAGACCTCTTGCCCTACTCCACGCTCTGTCCCTTGGAACCCCTTTAATGACAGCCATGATATAGACGTGTTCCGAGGCCCTCAGCCCATCCATAGGACGAACCTCCTGAGGGACCACTCCCATGGATTCCAGGGCATCCTGGGGGGTTAGTCCGTCCACAGATATGGTTCCTCTGTCACTACTTAACTCACCGTACACCTGCCTCATCAGGGTAGTCTTCCCTCCTCCGTTGGGGCCAAGAAAGGTAACTATTTCCCCCTCATATACCTCGAAGGAAACGTCCTCGTTGACCACCTTTCCCTTGAAGGACTTCCAAACATTTTCCACACGAATCATGATCTACTCTTACTGAAATTTACAATTATTAGGTTGGACGTAAAGGGGAACTTACCTCCTTTTGAAGATCTGACATTCGTTATTCTGAGTTCCTTTTTGGTTTAATTACGTTCAGGGTTTACTTTCTTAGGGTCTAAGGAAGTCCAGTAAAGTCCACTTTACTGCCCAAATGAACTCTGGGCCCTTTAGCCTAAATGGTCCGGCCCTTCTGAGTTAAGTCCACTTCACTTACCAAAATATAAGAGTAAAGTTCGTTCATAACATATGGATGACAGGATATTCGAGGCCGTTTCACACCCACTGAGAAGGCAGGTGATCATGCTCCTTGGAGAGAGGAAAGAGATGACCTTCTCAGAGATAATGGAAGAGCTGTCCGTGGAGAGTCCGGCCCTGGCCTTTCACATGAGGAAACTGGAGGGGTTAGTGGAAAAGGTCAGGGACACCTATAGGCTCACCGACTTGGGAAGGAGGGCGTACGGGGTGATCCTTAGCCTGAGAGGTGAAGGAGGGTCACAGAACAAGAAAACGGAAGAGAGTGGACAGGTAGAGAACAATCAGAAAACAGAGGAGAAAAGTATGACCCCCCTCATACTGAGAGATAGGGTGATGGTAGAGGTCACGCAGGACCTAGTGGAAGAGTTACTCAAGGAGGGGAGAAAATTGGTGCTGATGGACTGTGTCTTCGTGGACTTTAAGGAGATGGACCCAGAGAAACTCAGGGCGGTTTTGGAGGAGGTGAGGGACGTGGTCACTGTGACCTGTCCTACCTCCCTGAGGAGTGTGGTGGAACCTAGGTGCAGGGACGTTTTGAACGTCTCAGGTCCCACGGAAACGCCCTTTTCTCTTAGTGGGATTCCCTCCTTCGTTGATAAGATATTGAGGTCTTTCCTCCTCGGCTCACCAAGAGTAAAGAAAGGAGTGCTACGGGAAGTCTATAACGCCGACATATTGCAGGCAAGTAAGTTGAAGATCGAGATGGAGGGTGGAACACTTGAGGTCAGAGAAGGTGTGCCTCACATAAGGGCCTCCTGTAAGGACCAGGACGATTTCGAGGTTTCAACTGGCTTAAACGAGCTCGCGGTGTCATTCGAGGACTGCAGTGTTGTAATTACACACCCTGCGGAGGTTGACTTCTCCTTGGACATGGAGGGAGGGGTGGCGGAATTAATGGGCCTGTCCCCAGCGAGGGGAAAGATAGATATGGAGGGAGGGGTGACTAGGGTGGATCTAAAACCGGGAGAGATCAGAGCAACGGTGTCTGGGGGGCAGCTCACAGGTCTGCTTCACTTTGATGATATCCAGGAAAAAGCAAAGGTGTCCTTGGATCTAGAGGGGGGAGTTGCCTCCTTGGCTATGGATGTCCCGGAGGAGGTGGGGATCATCGTTTCCGTGGACAGGAAGGGAGGGATGTTCTCATCCACTCTAAGGCAGAGGGAAGGAATCAAGGGGAAGGTTGAGGTGGAAGCTAAGGTCAGAGGAGGCCTGTTGGACCTAAAGGACGCTCGAGTTGAAAATCTCGATCAGTCTAACGGCTAGATTACCACACCCACTTAGACCATATCTTCGGTGCTTGGAGAGTCCGTTGAGATAATCTTCATCTCAGTCATCAGTGACCATTTCCGCAGGGGTGGAACAGGTAACCGCTTGATAACAGTGGTTTAGACATTTCTGTTGAACTAACGTTATGTTGTAACTATTGCTAACAGGTTGCATAAATTCTATCTTTTCGTTAATTGTTAAGGGGCGTTTGAGCCGGTAATGCTGTAAACTTCCATCGTTCACGGAACTCCTCTCTAGTGACATACTTCATCGTTCCATTTTCCTGAGGAGTTCCCTAGATTCAAGTCCCTGAATAATGTCTAAATTGTCTACACACTATTCATACGGTCCCATGAAGGGAGGATCGCTTCACTCTCTTACTTTAGTACTCTAAAGTTTGTCAAGGAACCTTGAGACGTTTTATAATTCAGATCTTCTTATGCTGACCTCTAACCTATCAGCTTGAAATTTTACCGTAATCTATTTCCCTTAATAAAGGATCAGTGATCCTATACTCTCCTTTCTCTACCTTTTCCACGAAATTGTTTCTAACCAATGCATCGAGGGCTAGGCTCAACTCCTTGTCATCAACTCCACCCACACTTATTTCAACGCCTCTTTTAATATCGCTCCATCTGTTCACTACCTTGATCAAGTCCATTAATTTCACATAAAGCATCCTATTACTCCTCTTCTCTAAGAAGTGCTTGAACTCCTCCTCCGCTATTTTCCTTCCCTCACTTATGGTTGAGTTCAAGGCCTCCTCGAAACTCATTTTCCTCACACCATAAAAATTGCCGAACAGAGTTAACCAACCCACTATTCCGTCTAGCCTCCTCACGACCTCTTCTTCCTTGTTGAAACTCAGGTTGAGTTCCTCCATCCCCTTTTTCAGAAACTGTCTCGATAGGTCCTCAATGAAGGGCCTTAGGTTCAAGATTGTTGGGGGCCTCCCGTGAAGCGGGGAGGAAGAAGGTGGTTCAATTAAGGTTTTAGTGATTCCAGTATATGAACCCGTGAATAGAAACCTTACTTTACGGTTGGAGGAAAACACGTTACCTAGCACGTCTAGGAACTGTCTGTTCGCTTGAGATAGTTCCTGAACCTCGTCAAGTCCAACAACGAAATCGTCCTGGATTGAGTTAAGTAATTCAATCAAGCTGTTTACAACCTTTGCGCCTTTCCTCACTTGAACGCCGGCGGAAACTATCGTGAAGTTAACGTTGATGCTGAAGTCGATTTTAATTTTATTCTTATTGATTTCAGAAATCATGAGGTTTAGGAGGGAATTTAAGCTTCTAACTCCCCTCAGGTTAATGTAAATGCCTTTGAAATTATATGTTTTCCGAAGTTCGTTAATTATTACTTTTATAAGACTTGTTTTACCTATTTCCCTTTATCCTCCCACTATTAACCAATTCCCCGCTAGGATTTGGTTCAGTGAGTCCTCTACCTCCCTATCCCTTCCAAACAACTCCGCCCTATCCTCCTTGGGATGTAGGTCAAAGAGCAACTGTACCCACTACAGTAACTGGTGTCACTACAGTTAATAAAAACTATAGACTCAAGGTCAATAATATCAACAATTGAATTCACAATCCGCCACATAGCCTTTACTTCTCTAACGACAGAATAGTATTATCAACTACGACCCTCGGTTAAAAATCTCGTGATCTGAATACTGTAGATCAAACACTATTTCCCTCCAACTGGCACAATCAATTATCGTCTTCATTATGGTTAAGTGCCTTTCTCTGACCATTGCCCTGGCTTTAAGGAGGTTACCGAGTTCTTTCGTCACTAACCCCATGGCAGTGTTCATTGCCTCAGGGCTCCATCAAGGTCTCCTCTTCGGGAATAGTAGAATTCAAAAAAGTGAACCACCTAGGTTTTCATATGCGTTGCATTCTTGTGGATCCTTCTTAATTTCCTTTCAGGTGAACTACTTCCTAACATCCTAGGGGCTCTCTGGTGACTGAGATTAAGCGAAAAACCTTATCTACTCTCTTATCCAGTCTTAGGAAACCACACCCTCCCTTGCCTTCCTGAGCCTTGAGGTTGGGGTTTGCCCGAACATTTCCACAACCTTCTCAAGGGGTAATCCCTTAGTCTCTGGAAGGAGGATATACATCAATCCTAACGCTACTGCATCCAGGGCAGTGAAGACGAACATGGAGCCAGTCAATCCTATGGTGGAGAGCATCACTGGAAAAACCTCAATTATGGCGAAATTGGCCAGCCAATCGATCAGCGCTATTATGGCTGCCATCCTCCCTCTTATGGTAGTTCTGAAGTATTCAGCCTGGATCAGCCACCCTGTGCCACCGACGCCGTAGGCGAAGAATATTATGAAGCCTGCGAAGGCGATCAGTGCTCCCACCAACACTCCCCTCAGTAATAATACTCCACCCAGCAAGTCGAAGAGGAGCATCCCGGCATATGCCGACAACCCCAGCTTTCTCCTTCCTACCCTGTCTATATACTTAAACGCTATATATGTAGCGGCCACGTTAATTGCGGCTAAAATGGAGGCGGCTAACACCGCATCGATCTCATTGAACACTGGGTTAGAGGGAGAATTGAAGAGGTGAAATCTCAGGAGTATGGTGGGACCATAGTAGAAGGGGACGTTTATGCCGGTGATCTGTTGGAACACTATCCAAAGGCCCACCACCAGTAACGCCCTCTTGGTGGCAGAGTCCAGTTTGGCGGAGGCCTCTGCCCTGACCTCCTTAATCGCCCTTTGGATTAAGGAATCGTCGGCGATAAGTTGAAACTTCCTTAGATCTGCCTTGAGTTTATCCACCTTACCTGAGAGCAGCAACCATCTTGGGGATTCAGGCATGAGGAACCTAAACGCCAGGCCTATGACCGCTGGAATTGCGGCAAGTCCTAAAATCACCCTCCATCCTAACACGTAAGCTGCGGAGGGAGCAATAAATAGCACAGCAATTCCCACCATATAGGAGCCGAGGATCCCTATGGTTATCATCCACTGCTGCATTATGGCCAAACTACCCCTCTTGTCCTTGGGAGCATATTCGGTGATGTAGGCGGTAGCCACGGCGGAGTCAGCTCCTATGGCCATACCGATTACCGTTCTCAGGACTAGGAGCATTAAACCGTTAACCGTTAAGGCCGAAAGGATTGCCGCACCAGTGTAGATGGCTGCGTCAGCGATGAGAAGGGACTTCCTGCCGTATTTATCTGTGTAGAAATAGGCTATGACCGCACCCAGCGCAGCTCCCAATGAAGCGCTCGCTATTTCGTAACCGTAGACGAAACCGGTGAAGTGGTAGGGGACGAAGACGGAGGCTATTCCTATGACTTCCGTGTCATAGCCGAAAAGAAAGCCTCCAATCGCCGCTAAAACCGTAATTATCCAGTAGAAACGGGTGATCTTTCTTGTGTCTATTTGGTCTAGAATCTGTTGAACAGCTGATTGAGAAGACATTGAGTAATTACTTTAGCTCATATATGTAAATTTTACTTAGATATAGAATGTAGAATTCATCTAAAAAAGATTCTTCAACCACGAGCTAAGCAGTTGTTACACTTACCTTATTTCAATGTTAGATGGTTAATTAACAGCATGGGATGATTCGTGCCGACACTATCTGTATTCGGAACATGCTCTTCTGGAGACAAACACGACCTTTGACGACCTCAGTTTGCTCGTTGGTGAGTTTTATTTCTTATATACGCACAGCTATGAACCATTATTGCGCGGAAAATTAAAGTTAGCAATCTTAATGTATGTAAAAAGAGATAATAGCGTTCAGCAAAATTGTCGGATGAGGAATGAAACTCTCAGTAATCAGCCTTCCCGCAACCCGGGGATAACTGACCTCAGCCGTAAATAGATAGTGCCATCACTAGGTTACTAACTTTTCTCCCACACAACGAGAATAGTTGACAAAGGATGAATAACGCCACCTCAAGGAGAACGCCATAATCCTATGATTTGTAGGTTCATCACAACACTATCCCTAGATCCTAGGATATTTCCACCTTTAATGAAAACCAAAAACAACTTTACCTTTATCTGCACCAATCAGATATGGAGTTTCCTCGGGGGTCAAAGTCGAGGGAGGAGTTACTCAGGAGGTTGAATGAATATGCCTCCAGGGACATGGAACCTCTAAGTGGTAGAATGTGGGGACATACCTACGCCCTGGGGGCGGAGGATGTAGCGGAGCTTGGGAGGACGCTCTACGCCCAGTTTATGGACAAAACCATGCTGGACTTCACTGTGTACCCGAGCGTCATTAAAATGGAGAACGACCTCATAGCCATGGTTTCCTCTCTACTTCATGGCGACTCCAACGTGGTCGGGAACTTCACCTACGGTGGGACCGAAAGCATAATACTGGCCATGAAGGGAGCAAGGGAGTGGTATCATAGGAGTAAGACAGGCACTCCGGAGATCGTTCTACCCGTCACAGCCCACCCGGCGTTCAGGAAGGCGGCGGAATACTTGAAAATGAAAGTAGTTCAAGTCAAAGTGGATGAAAAGACCTTCAAAGTTAACGTGGAGGATGTCAAGAACAAACTAAATGAGAATACAGCCGCAGTGATAGCCTCGGCGCCCAATTATCCCTTCGGCACCATGGATGACGTGGAAGAGCTATCGGAATTGGCCTTGAGAAAGGATATATGGCTGCACGTGGACGCGTGTGTAGGTGGATTCCTCCTCCCATTCCTTAAGGATGAGACCTTACCAAAGTTCGATTTCTCCTTGGATGGAGTGACTTCCATGTCCGCTGACCTTCATAAGTACGGCTACGCCCCCAGAGGTGCATCTATCGTACTGTTCAGGAACTCCGAGCTCAGGGAAGGCACAGTGTTCGCTGCCTCAAGTTGGCCTGGATATCCCGTGGTCAACACAGCCATACTTTCCACCAGATCTGCTGGAACTTTGGCTGCCTCCTGGGGCATCCTTCAGTACCTGGGAAGGGAGGGGTATGAAAGGCTCGCCAAGAGGGTGCTTAAGGTGAGAAGGAGACTAACCGCAGGGTTAGGGGAACTGGGGTATGAAGTATTGGGCAACCCAGTGGCCGGGTTAATGGCCTTCACATCCAGAAAGTTTGACGTGAGCTTCCTTCCCAACGAAATGAGGAAGTTAAACTGGTTCGTTCAATACCAACCAGGTTCAAGGGAGTTGAAGTTTCCAAAGAGCATTCATCTAACCATCGCCCCTGGACATGATCAGGTGGTGGAAGATTTCCTCAGGGATCTATCTGGGGTGAAGCTCCCCAGAGAGGAGCCTGTGGAACTCCCAGAGGCCGACATAATAGCCTCCCTGGGGATTAAGGAAGGGGAACTCCCAGAGGACCCTACTCTAATAAACAGGTTAATGCATGAGGCCCCACCTGACTTGGTGGAGGCCGTTTTGAGGATGGTGGTGAATAGATACATCTTTAAGCCCTCAAGTTGAGAGCCCTGAACGTTCCCTTGAGGTTCCTGTAAGAACGCTTGAACAGGGAGAACTTCCTCTCCAAGTCCTCCGATTCTCTCACGTCTGGAAGGAACTCCCTATCCATCCTAAACCTTTTAGTAGCCTCCTGAAAGGTATACATACCCAGACCCACGGACGCTATGGCAGCGAGACCCCTGACTCCTGTGAGCTGTGGATTTGAGACCCTCACCACCTTCACCTTTAGGGCGCTTGAGATGGCCTGACACCAGGAGTCGAAGAGTGCCCCACCTCCTACTATCCTCACCACCCTAGGGGATCCGGCCATCCTCTCCACATAAGGATAGACCCACTTCAGGTTGAGTGCTACGCCCTCCATTACCGCCCTCAAGATATCACCCTTACTTGATCCCAAAGTGAGGTTGAGGATCCCTCCCCTTACACTGGGATCGTCCACTGGAGCCCTCTCACCGTAAAACCACGGAAGGAAGAGGACCTTGGTCTCCCTCACCTTGTCCACCAACTTCTTAACTTCATCATATCCCATCAGATCTAGGATACTCATGGCCCACTCTAGGGCCCCTGCAGCCACCTCCTGTTCTGCAACGGTCAAATACATCCCAGGAATGCCGCTTAGGATACTCCCCACGAAGTGGAAGACGTCCACCCTTCTCCTAAGGGAGTGGAAAGCTATCCAATCGCTTGTACCAAGGTAAACATGGACCTCACCCTCACCAACAGCACCGGAGCCCACAGCCGCGGCAGTGAGGTCCCCGGCACCCATAAGCACCGGTACTCCCTCTCCCAGCTCCCTATCCTTGAGCTTACCTATCACTTCAGTTGTTTTCCTTATCCGAGGCAGAAGGTGATCACGTATCCCATACTCCTTAAGTAAGTGATTATGCCATTGGGCTTTTCCGCCCCTGGTATCGGCCATCCAGGTGAGGCTGGCCTGATCCTCACCCATCACAAACTCGCCCGTACACCTGTTCACCAGGAAGCCCGTGATATCAAGTATTTTATATGCGTTGGAGAGCAGGGTAGGCTCGTTCTCCTCCATCCATATTACCTTAGAAATGAAGTCCTTCCCCGTCCTACTAGGGGCGCCACCTGTCACCCTGAGGAACTCCAACAGACGTAGGGGAGAGTAACCTTGCACCCTAAGGGGGCCACTCCACAGCTTCCTTGGAAGTCCGGCGGCCCTCTCGTCCAACCATATTATTGCGGGCCTGAGGGGATTTCCTTCCCTATCCACAGGGACAACCCCGGCCATATGAGCGTCAAAGATTACCGCATCAACAGGTTTCCCCACTTGATCAAGGACCTTCCTCCCCAAACCCACTAAGTCCTTCCATAGCCTTTCTAGATCCTGTTCCGCCCACCCTTGTCTCGGATAGCTTACGGTGGCTTTCGTCGATAACGTTGATAAAGGTTCGAAGTTCTCAGTGGAAATCGCGGAACACTTCAAGGAGGTGGTTCCAACATCGAACGCCAATACCCTTCCATAGAGACTCATCTTCTCACCTCCCTCACCGTGGCAGATAGCCCCAACGCAACTACGTCAAGTACAGTGATAAGGATCATGGAGGGAAGGAATGGATTGGTTGGATAGAGGGAGAAGTTTGCCATGGAGCCCATCACTGTTATGAGTGCAACAGCACCAACTTGAGCCACAAGCCATAGTAAGCTCTGAGCCGTTCCTGTGAGGGCCTCCCCAACCACCTGACTGGAGTAGTCCAGGCCTATCGGCAAAGTGGACACAAGGAAGAAGCCTAAGATAAGACCTGCCAAGGCGAGAAATATAAATTGGTAGCTGAAGGAGAGCACCAAGAGAGCCAAGGCGGAGACCGCGAAGTTAAGTAGAAAGAAAGGTTTCCTCCTACCTATCCTGTCCGAGATCCAGGGAATCAGAACTGAGCCGAATATTCCGCCTATTATTATTAGCCCGGCAACTAGGCTGGCATCTCCAACCGTCAACCTCCTGGGGACAAGCGCACTTTCAGTCCAGGTAAGTAACCCTGTGAAGAAGCCCACACCTATGAAGAAGAGAGCCATCAACACCACGAATTCCCTGGATCGCAGCAGTCCTTTCAATTGAATTGTGGTCCTTTCGGCCTGCACTGGTCCTTCGATCTGCTGTGGACTCTCCTTACTTAAAGAGATGAAGAGAATGGCGGCCATAACTGAAATTAAGGCGTAGACTATGAGCATAGTCCTGAACTGGGACATGCTGGCCTCCGAGACCAAGAGCGGGGTGACCACGAGAGCAACCACCATGCCCACGAACTGACCTAGCGTGGCTAACCCTGTGGCTAACCCTCTCTCCCCCGTGGGGAACCACTGTATAACTAGCTTGGAGATCACGGCATAAACGAAGGGCTGTCCCACTCCAGCGGCGGACTGAAAGAGGAGGAGAAGGACGAAGTCCCTCCCTGACAGGATCCTTAAGACAGAGAAGAACGCCATTATTAAGGCCCCTATTGTAACTGTGGGCTTGAAGCCTTTGGAGTCTGTGAGGAGTCCGGCAGGTATGGAGAACGGTATGAAAATGAGGGGCCAGAGGGCCGAAAGCAGGCCCACAGACTGTTCAGAAACGTTAAAGAGTCCCGTCATAATGGGAGTAGTTATGGAAGCGAAGTTGAGCCAGAGTAGTTGGGATACTGCGGCGACGATCATGTAAGACCCAAGCACCACCCACCTGTACCCGTCCCGCATCTCCCTCTTGGAAAGTTCCAAAATTTACACTATATATCTTTTCCTATATTAGATGATGTGTTCGCGATTAAACAATATCCTAACATAATCATGAGCTTTGTTCGCCTTTAACCTTAGTCATGGGGTGGATTTTCTGTAAAAGTCATTTCTTTCAGAAGGGTCTTCAATAGATAGGAAAGGATATTTAGTGGGATGTTCAGAAGCAGGTATGGAGTACGATCATCTAAACCCATATCCCTTTTACTCCTATATGAGGGAGAACAAACCCGTCGCCAAAATAGATAACATTTGGCAATTCTTCAGGTATGAAGATGTGAGAAAAATTCTAATGGATTGGTCGACCTTCTCCTCCCATTTCCCCATGGGAATTATAAGCGGCACCGTGATCAATGAGGACCCACCTAAACATGACCAGTTAAGGGCGTTGGTGGCAGATCCGTTCTCCGCCCCCAACGTCGAGCTCCTGAGGGATAGGGTGAGGGGCATAGTGCATGAGCTCCTGTCCAAGGTGGGTAGTGAGATGGACGTGATCAACGATCTTGCCGTACCCTTACCTGTCATGGTCATAGCTGACATGCTGGGCCTCCCCAAGGAGGACATGTGGACATTCAAGGAGTGGTCTGACGACCTGGTGGGAGTTAACGATAGGAACTCCTTACCAGAGTTGGTGCAGTACTTACAGAGGAAAGTGGAGGAAAGGAGGGCCTCCCCGAGGAAGGACCTGATCTCCACACTTGCTGGAGGGAGGGAGCTCACAGACAGGGAATTGATCAGTTTTCTTATACTTCTCCTGGTGGCGGGAAACGAGACCACCACCAACCTCATCGGAAACGCAGTACTCACGTTGCTGGAGAGGAGGGAGTTGTTAGAACATCTGAAGGGCGACCTCACTCTTCCGGTGGAGGAGTTCCTGAGGTATCGTTCACCAGTGCAGGGAATGTTCAGAATAGCTAAGAAGAACGTTCAGATCAGTAACGTGGAAGTAAAGGAGGGAGACATGGTCTTTGCTTGGATAGGATCCGCTAATAGGGACGAGGCTAAGTTTAAGGATCCAGACTTTTTCATACCCGATAGGAAACCCAACCCTCATCTGGCGTTCGGGGCTGGCGTACACACATGCCTGGGAGCTCCCCTAGCCAGACTGGAAGGTAAGATAGCCCTCGAAGCCCTGCTTAAACTGATCCCAAGAATGAAGCTGAGGGAGGAGAAATTGGAACCGGTGGGTAACTGGATCTTCCTTGGTGTCAGGCACCTCCTTGTTGACCTATCGACCTCTGCCTGATCATTGAATCGTAAAGGGCCCTTAGGTAGCCTATACTATATATTCTTCCCAGATAGGAGTAGCCGGGCGTGAACTCCGTGTCCCCCTCCAGGGTTGGGGTGTGGTCCACCCTCATTATGCCACTATAGTTAACATCTCCGTAAGCCCTCATAACCTCCACTAGGTCTGTCTTGCCTCTCCCTATCATAGTTTCAGTGAATTGGTATTTGTTCCCCACCACGTCCCTGAAGTGGACGAAGAATACCTTTCCACCGAAGTGTCTTATAACTGAGGGGAGATCGTCAGTCATGAGGGTGAAGTTCCCCTGGCATAGTGTAATGCCGTTGTAGGGGCTCCTCACCAAGCTCAACAACCTGTCATAGGACTCCACGGAGTTCATTATCCTTGACACTCCCCTATATTCGGGAATGGGAGGATCGTCAGGGTGCATGGCGAGTTGTATACCATACTTCTCGGCAATAGGAATCACGTACTCCAGGAAGTCCTTTAGGGTCCTCCAGAGGGTCGCTGCGTCTACTTTACCCATCTTGGGAGGAGGAGCCCCCTCTACGTCCTTAATGTCAAAGGCAGTGACGAACTCTCCGTTGGGTCCCCTCACATGAGTCCTGGTTCTGGACCACCCCAGACCGGCCATCCAGTTGTAACACCAGAGCTTAATTCCCAACTTTCCCATGTTCTCTAACATTCTGGCAACCGCGTCCAGCTGTTGTTCTTTGGTGGGCATACCATACCTAATGGCGTCCATGGGAGGGTTGTCCTCAATCGCAACCAACTGCAGACCGTTCTCCTGGAGCATGTTCCTGTACCTGGTGAGAGGGCCGTAGTCCCATGGGTCCTCCTCTGGGTTCTGTCTCCAATCGTTGAAGGCCCTGGGGAGGACTCCCACCGCCATATTCACACCCATCTGCTTGAGTATTCTCCAGAACGGAGATGGTCTCGACTCCAGGATGATCTCAGCGATGTTGAGCTCCATCATGAACTTCACCTTAGCGGTCTTGGTCTAGAGACCATGTGCTGAAAAGGGAATTTGTTAGAATTAATGTTGAAAGGTTCAAGTTCTTCCATGAGTAGTTAATGAAAGAGCGAGATAATAAAGAATTATGATTATATGGAATATTTGGGGCAACGTCTTTCCCGACTTCACAAGGAGGTAAGCATACGACTATCAATCTTATTATCATGCCCGATCAATGTTAATTTATGAGTGAGGGCGTGAGCGAGGAAAGGATAAGGGAGATTGTTAGAGATGAACTGCAGAAATCATTGCTTAGGACTTTAAACGAGACTTTGGAGCAGATCCGTAGAACTGAGGAGCATCTGAGCAAACGTCAAGAGGCATACGAGGGAAGAATGGGAGATTTGGAGAGAAATATCAGGGAGTTGGCGGAGGTTACTGGGTCTCTAGCTAAGACCGCCCAGGAGAACACCAAGGCCATAGAGGAACTGAGGATCACAGTAACTGAGCTGGGGAAGAGGACGGAGGAGAACACCAAGGCCATAGAGGAACTGAGGATCACAGTAACTGAGCTGGGGAGGAGGACGGAGGAGAACACCA
>JAFMDM010000160.1 GCA_017857195.1 Methanobacteriota archaeon | reverse complement strand
TTTGCAAATGAGTTGGAGGTAAATGATATGGAGGATTACGTTGGTGAGGCATATAGAATGAACGCGTTGGGCGCAGGAATAACTGGAGGTGATCCCCTCCTGGCCCTGGACAAAACTGTTGGGGTAATCCGCAGACTGAAGGACGAGTTTGGGAAGGAGTTCCATATTCATCTATACACCAGCGGAAGATATGCCACATACGACGCCCTAATGGAACTGAGGTTTTCGGGACTTGATGAGATAAGGTTTCATCCCACCAAGCCCGAATTTCTCAATGGAGTAAGAAGGGCCATAGAGGTTGGACTTGAGGTGGGTCTAGAGATACCCGCCGTCCCCGGCAGTGAGGAGGAGATCGTGAAACTGGCCAAGTGGGCAGAGGATGTCGGAGTTAAGTTCATCAACATCAACGAGCTGGAACTCAACGAGCGCAATAGTGGGCCCCTTAACTCCAAGGGCTTCACCGTATCTCACGGACTTGCTGGGGTGAGGGGGAGCTTTGACACAGCGTCAAAGGTGCTGAGGGAACTGGCCAATTCAAAGATAACAGCACATTACTGTAGCTCAGTATACAAGGATATTGTTGAGACAAGAACAAGGTTCCTAAGAACGGCAAGAAAGAGCAGAAAGCCGTACGAGGAGATCAGTGGGGAGGGTTTGGTGGTCAGGGCGTTTGTGAAGACTTCTGGGAATCAATGGCTCGAAGAACTGGGAGAAAAAGCCGAAGATGGCTATTTCATCTCCCCAAACGAAGTGGAGGGAGTGATACGCTCCCTACAGGGAGATGCCGAAGTATGGATATTCGAAGAGATGCCAGATGCCAGAAGGCTTAGGGTCTCGGAAAGAATGATATTCAAGAAATGATATTCAAGATGACAGGAGCTTTGAAAGGGTCTCCCTAATCCAATCAGATATCTCCCTGTCACCGGATTCCTCAGCCTCAGTTAATCTCTCCCTCAATTGGCGTATCTTGTCCTGGAGAGATAAAGGGCGATTACCTTGCAGCTTGGCTGATCCCTCGTTACCACCCTCTGGAAAGTACCAGTCCTTGAACCAGGTGAAGCCGGCCTGGAGCATGGAGAACCCTAGGGGAGTAAGTATGGGGTTACGACCCATAAAGAGGAGCCTTTGAGTTTCATGATCCCTGGTATACGTTACGAAGAATCGTCCCCCCGGAGGAAGAAAGTCATGTATAATTGAGAAGAGTCCCACCTCCGCTCCAATCCTCCTAGGCCAAGGGTCATAATCTAACTCCAACCAAGGTAGGTAGTCCATCCTTCCTTTAAACCATACAATGTTGCCTACTTTCCTATCATCCAAGAACAGGTCAAAGGTCAGTCTCTCCCTAATTCCAGTCCGTACGGGGACAGTAGTTCTGATCCTCATCCCATGTACTTCACCCTTAAGCATCTAGAGCCCTCCTGAAGAACTTGTTTCTCTTCCTCAGTGCAACAAATGCTTCCTCAAACGATTCCTCCTGAAGATCATACTTAAGGAAGACACCTGTATGCCCCAACTCCTTCCTTCTGGTCAATAAGTTCTCCCTGTAAATAATGGTGGACATTGAGGCACCTGTTAACTTAACTGCGTACTCTTCATTTCCCTTCAGAGGTAACTCAATATGTCCCTCTTGATTGGGCACGAGGAGAATCAGCGCCTTGTTCACTCCAGGTCTCCTAACCCCATCCTTCAGATCCCTAAAGGTAGCCACACCCCCAAAGAGGAAGAACTCATACTCGTGAGGAGGTAATGGGGCCAACGGGAAAGATAAAACCTCGAGTTCGTCAGGATCTAACGATATGTACGCCTTAGGGACAGATCTAGGTGTGGCTTGAACTATGTATCTATGATGTCCCGAGATCTGATCTAAATATAACAGGTTTGGGTTAAGGAGTACCACATCTATATCACTACGCTGATGGACATCCCCCCTTGCCGTGGAACCGTAAACCAGGGGATCAAACTGCAGTAAATTTAGGGATTCAATGATCTCCAACGCTCTCTCCCTTTTACGGTTAAGGAGTTCCCAATGGGAGGAATTATAACGCACAATAATTTAAGGGAACGATCGGATTTAACACTATGGTAAGTTTTTTGGAGGGTGCTCTGATCTTTTTGGCTCTATGGGGAGCAATTTACCTGGCGTGGAGGACAAATAAGAAGCTGTTCGAGAGTAAGGGAATTCAGATCTATCCTTTCGTGTTAATTTGGAGGAAGTCCGCCAGGGATAGCTGGTTTCCAAGGCTTTCCAAGGGGAGGGGCTATAGGCTATTTGAGACCGTATCGGTAGGTCTAGCAGTCCTCGCCATGATATTAGGGATATATCTAATTGTTTACACAGTACTTGAGTTAACCATCCTACGACCTACGGTTGCCGCTGTGAGACTTGAGCCGATAATCCCTGGAGTTACGGTAAGCCTAAGTCAGGTCCCATACCTATTATTGGCTCTCGTCTTATCTGTCTCACTCCATGAACTGATGCATGCTCTTTCCTCAACCTCCCAAGGGGTTAAGGTAAGAAGAGGAGGATTGATAGTAATAGCGTTATTTCCAGGCGCCTTCGTAGAGCCTGATCAAGAGGGATTCTCCTCAAGTTCCACTTTGTCCAAGCTAAAAGTGATTTCCACTGGAATAGCGCTGAACCTAATATTGGCCGGCATCTCGTTAGGCCTGTTAACTACTGCCGTTTCGGCGTTCTCTCACGGAGCATTAATAGTGGGTATAGTTCCAGGCTCTCCAGCACAAGCCGCTGGCCTCAGGGGAGGAGAAGCCATAATCTCCATAAATGGAACGCCGATATCTCAACCTTCTCAACTTTCGTCTTTTACCGCGAAAGATGCGCCACTAAACGTTACGTTAACTAATGGGAAGGCATTGACTTCCATCATATTGACTCCACAGAACGGAAAGATCGGCGTTTATGTAACTAACTTCTTTACGCCTCCACTCACTTCATCTTTGATCTACTTCCTGGATTGGTTGTTCATCATAAACTTCAGTCTATCAGCCTTCAATGGAGCACCTCTCATAATAACTGACGGTGGTAAACTACTCACCGAAATGCTTAGGCCGATAGGTGGAGAGAATGTGGCATATGCGGTACAGATGTTGTTGCTATTCACATTCATTTTAGCGTTAGGGCTTTCGCTCTAACTCTATAAAGAGAGTGAACTACCCCGCCCTTACGGAAGGGGACTTCCGCCCCCTTAACCCCCATAAAGTTAAATCGTAAAGTATGGGCCCGCTGGGACTTGAACCTAGGAACTCTGCCATGTGAGGATATAGAGTTGCCTTATAACCAATTACACAACGTGTTTACATTGCACCTAAGAGTAATTGGGCATTAAGCCGTCGTCAACAGTTTCCGATAAACCGTGAAGTTAATATACTTTGTATGTAA
>JAFMDM010000159.1 GCA_017857195.1 Methanobacteriota archaeon | reverse complement strand
CACCACTGGATCCTCCCGTGATCCTCGTGGGATCTCTTGGGTTCCTGGTGGGACCAAACCTACTGCTGGTATTGGTAGCTCCAATGGCGAACTCATGGGTGTTGGCCTTGGCCACCGGTACGAAGGACGCCCTCCTTAGCCTTTCCACAACTGTTGCATCCTCACTGGCTTTTACCTGCAGTACCCTGGAACCTGCTGTGGTCAACGCGCCTTTCACGTGAATAACGTCCTTTACGGCAAAGGGAATCCCCTCACCGCTGAACTCAAGTATCTGGACGTATTGGTTAAACCTATTCTCCCTTAGTTTCTCTTCTAGACTCAAGTGCCTCCACCACCAAGAAGGACGAATCGAAGGGAAATTGTTCGGTTAAGGACGAACTCATTTGCCTTATGACTGATTCCATGAAATTCCTAACCAAGACAAGAATAAAACGCTATGATGTCATCTGGCTCAATGAGCTGGCTGAAGGAGAGGGCGCTTGAACTAATGGAAGAGGCAAGAAGATTAACGCTGGAGGGACGATACGAACTGTCGAGGAGATATGTGCGATTGGCCCTCCTTTACGTGGCCAAGGGAAGGACAAGATTACCCCCGGACCTTCGGAGGGCATATTGTAGAAGGTGCATGATACCACTGATAGTGGGAGTAACCGAGAGCAGGAGGGTTAAGAGGAAGACCTTAATACGCAGATGCACCCTATGTGGATGGGTGAGAAGGTACGAACTTCGAAGAGAAGCTAAAGGGGGTCAGGAGAGAGGGAGCAAAGGTCATAGTGGGGAGGAAAGGCCTAACTGACGCCAATTTGGCCGAGATATCCAGGAGACTTAAGCATGAGGGGGTACTAAAGGTAAGGGTAGGCGTAGACGTAGAGGATAGAAGGGAGTTCGCGCAACAGGTCTCAGAGAGGTTGGGGGCGGAACTTGTGGAGGTAAGAGGATATACCTTCATAGTGAGGAAAATTGATAGTAGAGCTGGTGGAGGCTCGGGGACATCCCAACGTAAGAGCTAAACATAGGACCACGATAGAGGTGACGACTGAGAACTACTTGACCCCCAGAGGAGACTGCATAGTTGGGGTGAACGCAGACAAGGCAGCGGCGGACTTGGACAGGAGATTCGTGGAGCAGTTGAGGAACGGATCGCTCACCGCTATTTTCGTCGCCAGCGGAGAGGCTCAGGTGGTGAGGGCCAGGGGAGTGCCCTCACTGACGTCCACAAACGAGTCAAAATTGATAATTAGACGTTCCCAGTACGTGGAGTCAGCCACCGTCGGGGTTGAGGCCGATAGGTCGGCCGGGGACTTGGACAGGAGATTCGTGGAGCAGTTGAGAAAGGGTGTCAGACTCTACCTCATGCTTGTGGCAGCTGAGAGGACCCTGGTAGATGAAGAGATCCTTAGAGTAATCTGTGACCACCTTCCATCCTCTGGGGGGTTCCCTGTCAAGGATAAGTGCTATGGTTGATTTACAGACCCTGCAGACTTCCTCCACAAATGCCGTGAGGGAAGTGGGATTGTCTGCTAGACACCTCTCAAATACCCCCTCTCTAAAGGGGAGCTTGGAGGCATCGTATTGGACAAAGTCCATCTTTCCATCTAATTTGTTCAACTTAGCGTTGTGTAGGGCCAACTTCACCCCCATCAGATTGAGGTCCCCAGCCACAACATATGACCCAACCTTGGCCATATGAAGGGCTGCAGCACCGTAGCCAGTGAAGACGTCAAGGAACCTTTCGCCCTTCCATTTCAGGATCTCTCCCCTGAAGCCTCCCATCGTGGGATCAACGAAGACTTCCCTTAGATCCGCTTCAAAGGTCAACCCATTCTCCTTGAACCTTACCCTGGTGTTGTCCTCACCTAAAATCAACCTAAGCCTATTGACTCTGAATTCGCCCTCCACCCTCTCCTTAACAAATACGCTTTTCACCCTTCGGTTTAACTTCAGAATTAGTTCAGCCACCTTGAAAACATCAACTCCTTCCCTCTCCCTAATGACTGCGACATGTCCCAACACGTAGTATCCCCTGACCCCCTTCACAAAGTAGTTCAATCTCCTCTCCTCCCTTCTAGGAGGATCACACTGAATCGCTTCTTTTCCTTCCTTTACTGGAACGTAAAGGAAGTCACCCTCCACATAGGGAAGGTAGTCCCTGTCCCTCTTTAAACTGGACTTGACCTTCTCGTAGTCTCTTCTATACACCTTGACGCAGAGTACCACTTTCCTTGTTCACTTCTTGAACTTATCCATCTCTGAGCTGTGTCCACCGAACGTGGAGGCACTTGGATCAATATACTTCTTTGCTACGCTGGTTGCCACAACCGCCTGACCGAAACCCACAGCAATTATGGCGAGCTTAGGCGTGTCAGGCTGGGATACTATGTCCCCTACCGCATATACACCAGATAGGTTGGTCTCCATTCTTGAGTTCACCATCACGTCCCTTCCCTTCATTGTAACACCCCACTTTGGAATGTTGCCCAGATCTCCCTTGTAACCTATGCTTATTATTACGGCGTCAAGGTCCAGCACCTGTTCTTCCTTTGTCCTATTATCGAAAATTACCGCCTGTGTGAGTCTGTTACCATCTCCTCTCACTTCCTTCAACTCCTTCCAGGTTCTTACATCTGCCACCTTGTAGAGCTGTTTTACGTTACTTTCCAATGCCCTAAACTGGTCCCTCCTATGGATAAGGGTGACCGACTTGGCCACTGGAGCTAACATGAGGGCCCAGTCCACGGCCGCATCTCCTCCCCCAACCACCATAACCCTCTTTCCGGCAAAGTCACTCTTTCTCCTTACCGAGTAGAATAGCCCCTTGTTCTCATATTGCTCCTCCCCCTTAGCTCCCAACCTGGTGGGTGCCAGCTTACCTATACCCACTGCTATTGTGACGGTCTTGGTCCTAGCCTTATATCCTGAGCTAGTCTCCACCTCCCAGAGCTTGTCTTCAGTTTGCCTTATCCAATCCACAGACTCGTTGATTCTAACGTCGGGACCAAACGTTTTCATCTGCTCGGCCAACCTTTGGGCTAACTCGTAGGCAGATATGGCAGGATAGCCGCCCACATCATAAATTATTTTCTCAGGATATAATGAAACTAATTGCCCACCTAGCTCGTCCTGGGCGTCAACCACCATGACCTTCATGTCCCTCAAACCAGCGTAAAAGGTGGTGAACATCCCCACCGGACCTCCGCCAATGACAACCATGTCGTACTCTGTCATATTCCCAGTAGTGGTCGAATTGTTTAAAGACATTTAAATGTTTAGTCCACAGGATCGTATATTACTTATCCCTATTGGTTCAGATTGGGTTAATCACACCTAATGTTCTGCCCTTTCACAACACCCGTGAACTACCCCGCCCTCACGGACGGGGCATCTCCACCTCGCGATGGAGA
>JAFMDM010000158.1 GCA_017857195.1 Methanobacteriota archaeon | reverse complement strand
AAATCTCCATCGCGAGGTGGAGATGCCCCGTCCGTGAGGGCGGGGTAGTTCACAACCCCTACTAGAAAGTTCCCCGAATAACCTCACCTTAAATCCATGTTGGCCTGGAGGACCATGTCAGAGACGCACCTAAGCCCAGAAGAACGAGGGACTGTATCGGTTCTCCCATTAATGCATAAAACACTGAGATGAATGAGAGCACGGTTCCCAGGACGAATCCCCAAAGGGGGTAAGTTGAGCTACTGGACTTTGGGGTCACCCTCCACTTAAATGGAAGTTTCATGACCCCCCTCACGTACCCTATAAATGACGAAAATGCGGTCAAAACAGCCATCGTAGCATCCCCACCACCCACGGACCTGCCATACACTGCCACCACCACCCCGTAAACAATTAGACTGATCAGGAGGGGAATGGAGCTGAGTTTAAGGAGGGGGGAAAGGAGGGCGTAAACCGTCAGCCCCACCAGGTAGAGGGAGTAAATCGCCCACTGGTTCACGTAGACCCAACCCTCAATCCCCCTCACTCCCTCTTTGAACAGGGAAATGCTCTCCTTAGCCAGCTGGCCCGAGCCGTATCCCCACCTTTGAAGTTGCCTCTGCAAGTCTCCAGAGGTGAGCGGTGCGAGGGTGGACACCTCCACTGGTACGAACCTAACCCTTACCCCTCTCAAAGCAAGTCTTAACCCGAGCTCGAGGTCCTCGGAGATTGCCCCCTCCCTCCACCCCCCAACTTCCTTGAGGGTTAAGGCCTTAATGACCAGGGCGGAGCCGTTGGGGAAAAGGTGCAGTCCAAGGGCGTCCCTACCGGCGAAGAGGGCGCGCATTGAAAAGTCGGTGGTCAAGCCGTAGCTCCCGTTGTCGTTTCTAACCCTTAATTTCAGGGCCAATGCGTCATATCCCGCGAACTTGCTCAGCTCCTCCAGGAAGTTCTCGCTCACCCTGGCCTCGGCGTCCAGGAAGACCAGGTGTGACCCACTGGCAAAGCTGCAACCATAGTTTAGGGCACCCGCCTTCCCTCCCCTTGGGTCATCCCTGAATAGAAGGTTTATCCCCCTTAGGCACTCCCTCACTTCACCCCATCTCTCTTTAGGGTCGTCAGACACCACCAATACCTCATAGTTGGGATACCTGAGGTTCAGGAGGCACTCCCTCAGTCCCCTCAACGTTTCCATGTCCTCATCCTTCACCGCAACTATTATGCTGTAAAAGGGCTTGCCGGAGAGCTCCTTTAGCGGAGTCACTTTCACGTGACCGTAGAACGACTGAGCCAGTAACCAAGAACAACTTACGGCCAGGGTCAGGAAGAGCAATAGCTCAGCTATCACGCCTTGGCTCTTTCCACCGCGGCTTTAATCTTCTCCTTGGCCTCCCTGGAGGAGCCGAAACCAGAAACCCTCGTCCACTTTCCTGGCTCTAACTCCTTGTAATGTTCGAAGAAGTGGACTATCTTGGACCTCACAACGTCTGGTAGGTCGTTTATTTCCTGCACGTTGGCGTACGCCGGATCCACCTTTGCCGTTGGAAGGCCTATGATCTTCTCGTCGTTCCCCTCCTCATCCATCATCCTCAGAACCCCCACAGGCCTCACTTCGATGAACGAGCCTGGAGCAACGGAGTAGGACGAGATCACCAAAACATCCAGCGGATCGCCGTCCTCAGCCTTCGTGCCAGGTACGAAACCGTAATTGAAAGGATATATCATAGATGTGTAGAGGAACCTATCCACCTTCACCATTCCGCTCTCCTCATCCATCTCGTACTTCACGTTTGATCCCATTGGTATCTCGACCACCACGTTAACCAGGTCAGGTGCCTTCTTTCCAGGGCCTAAGTTCATGTCCTTAACTATCCTCCCCTCCTTTTAAATCTAACACGACTCCCCTCAGAACGGCTAAGTCCCTGTCGGAGAGAATTCCCTCCAACTCCTTATCAGTGGAGTTCACTATGTCGTCCATTTTGTAACCTAACCTTGAGTACCTAATTGCCTGCAAGTGGGTGGATAGAACGTCTGCCAGCTTGCTCACCTTGGCCTCAATGGAGTCCCTTTGTAGGTACTCTTGAAATAGTTCCTCTCCCACCTCCACCTGTTTGTAGGCCTCCCTCTCAACCTTCTCCTTGTCCACCCTTTTCCCCGTCCACTTGACCAGGTCTCCCATCACCGTCTCCCCCATGTCGTGGAAGATGGCCATCGTGGCGGCCCTCTCGGGGCTCACCTTCGCACCCTCCCTCAACAGCCTTTGGGCGAGCATGTAGGCAAGGACGGCGGCCTCGAAGCTGTGCTCCGCCACGGACTCCGCCTCCCCTCCAGGAACCCCCCTTATCATCCATCCCGTCCTGCAGAGGGCCTTGGTTGCCGCCAGTAGTTCATTTAGTCTCAACTTACCAGCCTCCTCAACGAGTCCATCATCTCCTCCATACCCCTTGTCCAGAACCTGATCATTGCCTCCTTCCCCTTGGCCCCCCTGTCGAACATCACCTGAGGCATCTGACCTCTCTCCTCCGTGGCCACTCTGACCAACCACTGCATCGTATTACCCTCCTCCCACTGGGGCTCCTTTTCCCTATCCACCTCTAGGGGATCATATCCCATCTCCCTGAACTTCCTTAGGAAGGTCTCATCGTATCTTATGTTAATTAGGCAGTCACCTTTCCCTCCAGCCCTTATGACCGAGAGTAACAGCCTCGCAGTGTGGGTGGGTCTACCGAAGGTCGCCGGTAAGTTAACCCTAACCCCATCACCGTACCTGGTTATTCTCCCCAAGAAAGTGGCCACGTCCTCAAGGCCCCCCACCAGCTCCGGTGATATGGAGTGAGCCAGGTTTGAGGACACCTCAGGAATGAGGAGGTGGAAGTTTTGGGTGGATGAGGCGAAGTGGGCGAACCTATTCATCTCCTCCAGTACCCTATACCTCTCCGCCTCCCTGTGAAGTCTGGAGGTGGGATTTACGGGGCCAACACCATGCTCAACCTCCAGGCCAAAGACTATGGATTCCCACGTCAGGTCTCCCGCGAACTTCACCGCCTCCTCCACCGAGCTGCCCTTGGCTATCATTGCCGCAGCGGCCGAGGCCAGGACGGAGCCAGTTCCGTGGGTGTTCAAGGCCCTGAGCCTGGATCTGGCGAACTCCACGAACCTTTCACCGTCGTAGAGAACGTCCACGTTCTCCCTTAGGTGGCCTCCCTTCACCAGCACGTACTTCACCCCGTACCTTGAGGAGATCACCTTGGCCGCCTCCTTGGCGTCCCTCACGTCCTCCACCTTAACGTTGGCCAGGGCCTGTGCTTCAGCGGCGTTTGGGGTGATGAGTGTCGCCTTGGGCACCACGTATCTCACGTAATCCTCCAGCTCCGGGATTAGAGTGGTACCGTCCTTGGCCTTTATCACCGGATCCACAACGACGCTCATTCCCTCAAGGAATTGCGACAGGACGGAATACTGTTCCTTCCCCCAGATCATGCCCACCTTCGCCACCTTGGGT
>JAFMDM010000157.1 GCA_017857195.1 Methanobacteriota archaeon | reverse complement strand
TCCCCCACCTCACGGAGGGGGACTTCCGCCCCCTTAACCCCCCAGAAAGTTAAATATTTTTTAAGGAAAAGTTATGCTAACGACGCTACTCCTAGACATGATGAGGGGAATGGGGCTACGGGAGTAACAATATAACTTCTCTTCTTCATGAAAAACCGAAGGATGAATTTTCCCTTCTGTTCAAATGTGCTTCTCTGAGCCCTACCCGCCAAATGAGAGGAAATCCCAAGTGGACAATGGGAATGATGGACTCACCTGTAGGGAACCCTTCCAGGGGAGGAAGTCAGCGATCCTAATGTCTCCTATATCTGACCAATCTGTCACCGAATTGGCTCAATCCCACTCCCACCAAAGCTACCCCAGATCCCAAGGCCTCCACAGCGCTGGGCACAACCCCCAGTATCGTGAAGCTTAGTATATATGCCGCCACAGGAACTAGCACAGAGGTAGCACCTGCATTTATTGGCCCTAGCTCCTTCACGGCTGAGAACCACAGGACGAACCCTGTGGCCTGGGCAGTGAGTCCTACCACCACAGCAGCGGTGAGCTGAGAAACGGTGGGATCGAAGACCCAGTTCACCAACATCAGTGGGGTAACCAAGAGTGCGGAGAGAAGAGCCATGAACGAGTTAAGTTTCAATAAGTCTCCCTGAGGTAACCTCCTTCTAAAGTATATGGTTCCAATGGCCCAGGACAGCCCTCCCGCGACGGCCAAAAGGGTTCCAGGGTTTAGGTTAGTGCTACCCACCGATATGACTATACCTATGAATCCCAATATCACACCTATTGATCTTAAGGTGCTTACATTATCTCCCAGGGCCCTACCTATGAGTAGAATGAAGAGGGGTTGCGTGTAAATTAAGACTGAAGCTAGGGCGGGGTTGGTGGTGAATATTAGACTTAGGTTTAGGAACACCACAAGTAAGAAAACGTTCAGTACACCATTTATGGCCTCCTTTACACCTATCCTTAATTCCCCTAGAGTATATTAGGAGGGCTACACCGCCAACCGAGAACCTCACGAATGCCAGTACGAAGGGGGACATCCCTCCCAGGGCTATTTTGGTGAGCGGATAGGATAGCCCCCACATCAAGATAACACCAAACATGTACAGGTAGCCCCGAAGCACGAACTCATTTTGACCTTTCAGCTTCTAAAGTTAAGATCGTTCATAGCTTCATGATCTCTTTATAAACCGTCCTCAAACAGTAAAATGTGGGTTACTTCGACGACTTCCCCACATATGTGAAGCTCAGGACGTTCTTCATATCATCAGCCGGCTTTCTCTTGGACGGTTACGATCTGTCAGTAATATCCTTCGCCTCAACTTTCATATTGAAGGAGTTCTCACTTACCACGGCACAGTACGGTCTTCTGCTGGCCGCATCCCTTATGGGCATGATTCCTGGATCCATCATCTTTGGCTGGCTCTCGGATAAGATGGGAAGGAGCAAACTCATGGGGATAGACCTGTTCTTCTTCCTGGTTTTCGGCATCACGGCTGTTGTCTCTCAGAATTTCGCTGAGTTATTCGTTTCAAGGGCATTGTTGGGGGTGGGAATAGGTGGGGACTACCCAATAAGTAGCACCCTCATGTCTGAGGTCTCTCCCACGAGATCCAGAGGGAGGTACTTGGTGGGTTCTGTGGCAATGTACTGGGTGGGCACGGCCCTATCAGGGCTGGTAACTTATCCGTTGCTCTCCTTGGGACCCTTCTTCTGGAGGTACGTCTTCCTTGTGGGGGCTCTGCTCTCGGTTCCAATAATATTGCTCAGGCTTAGATTATCGGAGTCCCCAAGATGGCTAGTGTCAAAGGGAGTCATGAAGGGGGAGAACTTGCCCACAAGGGAGGTGGAGAATAAGGGCACTGGGAGGTTCGTAGACTTATTCAAGGGGAGGCTACTGTGGATTACACTCTTCCTGTGTAGTGTATGGTTCCTCTTTGATGTCGCCTCCTATGGCATAGGCTTGTACTATCCTTTCCTTCTCCAGGAGTTCGCCTTCCCCTCCAAATATCAGGTTGTCCTGGGGACCCTAGCAATATCCGCTGGCGCCGTTGTGGGTTATGTTGTGGCTGAGGCTGCAGTTGATTCGTTGGGGAGGAGGATGGTTCTGTTTACAGGATTGGGTGCAATGACCGCACTTCTTTATCTGGGATGGGCGGTTAAGCTACACGGACCTCTGTTGGTTCCGTACTTCATGTCCTTCGTGGCCCTTGAGCAGTGGGCTGGTGCGGTAACCCTCTTCTATCCCACTGAATACTATCCCACACCCGTAAGGTCTTCGGGGCAGGGACTGGCCACGGCAGTGAGTAGGGCAGGGGCGGTGCTTGGCGTATTTTATTTCCCACAGTTGGTCCACTCCCTGGGTTTCCCCCTGTCCCTTTTCACCTTCGCCACGGTCTCCCTAGTTGCCTTGGTGATTTCGATTCTGGGAGCCAGAGAGACGGCCAGGAGACAATTGGAGGATACCTCCCAGAACTTGAAATGAGTTCGATATACTTCAGGAGAGGTCTTTTTAGCATGACACATGGTCCTGAATCTAAGAGATCGGGGACAGGGAACTTCATACTCCCCTCACATCCCCTCAAAACTTTCATGACTAGGGACTGGACGCTTCGTTTCTTATGCTAAGGATTATAGGGAGAACTAATGGTATAAGAACAAATTTATACCTGTAAAACTAATTCAATTTATGGTAACGGAGCCTGCGATCCTCGATAAGATATGGAGGGCCCCAGGGGTTACAGCGGTTGGTCTACTCAGGGAGGGTGGTTTGGAGGTTGTCAAGGGACAATTCGTTGTTGACGTTAACAGACTTTACGTTGTATTGATGCGGAACCTGGATAGACTTAAAGAATATGAGAGGGTTCTAAGCCAGTTGTCTCCACTTCGAGGGTTCATAATGGTCCTGGATGACGTTGGTTTCATGGTCCTGGATCAGTTGGTTGTTCAGACTGACGCCAGGAAATCCGATTGGGATCAATTGGTGAGGGTGGTGAGGCCTTGAGGGGAGAAATAGGGAGATTAGATGTTGGAAAGGGAAGAGTGTCGGGACAGGTTCCCGACCTAGAGAGATTAAGTGCCATTCTCAAGGAGGACGCAGAGTTAGGGGAAAGGGAGGCGGACGAGCTAGGTTTCAGGAATCTGAACGGATTCGTGATAATAGGGGAAAGAACGTCAGTGGCCTTCGCCAAGAATGAGGCAGTGATCGTTGATAATCAATCCGTCGACTGGAACGATTTGTTGGTTCATTACGGTTTAGATAGGACATATCTGTCTATTGGTGCTGTACTGACCTTCTTCTCGATATTGCTGTACTACTTCGTCTTGGGTACCAGGCTCTTCAATTACTTCGCACCGGAGGCAAGGCTCTACGTACCCACCCTGCTGCTTCTCCTTGGACTCACAATGCTTGGAATAAGTAGAAGCAGGCCCACGTACAGGTTCAGGAAGTGATATTAAGCGTAAACAATTATCTCTC
>JAFMDM010000156.1 GCA_017857195.1 Methanobacteriota archaeon | reverse complement strand
AACTGATCGATAGGATGGAAGAGGAGAGGAGAATTGGAGTATCCAAAGGAAACGACCTATTGAAGACTGTGCTCTTCATAGTTGAGTCACCCACAAAGGCGAAGACAATATCCAACCTCTTCTCCAAACCGGGAGTAAGAGAGTTGGAGGGGCTGAGGGCCTACGAGACCATGATAGGTGACAAGCTTGTAATAGTGACCTATTCGGGAGGACACATTTACGATCTTACCACAAAGGAAAGGGACTTACATGGGGTCTATGTGAAGGAGGACAGTCCTTACGCGTTTATTCCTTACTATGAGACCATAGTGAGATGTGAGAACGGACATAGCTACGTCCCCTCTGACGTAGAAGGGTGTCCCATATGTGGGTCTACTGGACTCTCCATGGACAAAATGGACATTGTGAGGTCCTTAAGAAGATTGGCCATGGAGGTTGATGAGGTATTTTTGGGTACAGACCCCGATACTGAAGGAGAGAAAATTGCGTGGGATGTGTACTTGGCCGTGAGGCCGTTCAATCCAAGGATCAAAAGGGCCGAGTTTCACGAAGTTACCAGGAAGTCCATAACGGCGGCAGTTAACTCACCTAGAGCTTTGGACCTGAATCTGGTGGCATCGCAGGTAGTTAGGAGGATTGAAGATAGATGGATAGGCTTTGAACTTTCTGGAAAGCTTCAGAGGGACTTTTGGCCCTCCTTCTGTAAGTCAAGGGAGATGAATAACTGCGAGGGCAATAGATGGCTGAGCGCAGGTAGAGTTCAAACACCGGTGCTTGGATGGATAATTCAACGCTATACGGAATATAATAAAACCAAGTCTAGGGTCTACGTTGTCCGATTGGGAAACGGTTGGTCCGTCATCTTGGGCAAAGGCCCAGGGGTCAGAATGAGGGCTAAACTCAAGGTCAATGTGGGTCAGGTTACCGAGACTACAGATAGCTTCGGTCCTTTGCCGCCCTATACCACGGATTCCCTCCTTACTGACGCGTTCAAAATCCTTAGGCTAGGGGCCAGGGAGACCATGGCAATAGCTCAGGATCTCTTTGAGTTCGGTCTAATAACATACCATAGAACGGATAGTAAAAGGATCTCCGACACGGGAATCTCCATCGCCAGGAACTACTTGACTGAACTAATGGGAGACGAGGCCAAATCTGCCTTCGTACCTAGGACGTGGGGTGAAGGTGGGGCTCACGAGGCAATAAGGCCCACCAAGCCCGCCGATGGAGATCAATTGAAAATATTGTTTGAGGAAGGTGTCATAAACCCTCCCAGGCCTTTGGAATATAATCATTACAGGCTCTATGGACTTATCTTTAGACGTTTTCTTAGTAGCCAGCTTAAACCTTTGATGTTGGTGAGCCACTCCGCCCCCATCACTGTCCACTCGAAGAATAATGAAGTGATATGGCAGGGTCTATTGGAGGGAGTTGTAAATGTCATTTATCCTAACCAGCGCCTTGAAGGCAAAATGTATTTGCCTCAGCTTAGGTTACAGGCTCCGTTAGCGTCAGGTGAATATGAGGGGGAGGTGGTTAGGTCCTTCCAGAGAAGCCAAGTGGAATTATATACCCAAGGGGACGTTATCTCTGAGATGAGGCAGAAACAGGTGGGCAGACCAAGTACGTATTCAACAATAATGTCCAAGTTGTTGGACAAGGGATATGTGATGGAGAGCAAATATAGTAAGAGACTAATACCCTCGGGTTTAGGAGTAGGAGTCTATGAGTTCCTCAGTTCTAACTACGGTGAGTTCGTCTCAGAGGAAAGAACAAGGACCCTATTGGAACTAATGGATAAGGTAGAGCAAGGACTTGACTATAGGCAAGTGTTGATGCAGTTATATTCTGAAATAAAGAATATTAGAGGGTGATCCCACCTGCTCATAGCCCTAGCACATCTTCGAATGCGTAGCATGTTAAGGAAACATAACCTTGAGAAAGCTAGAAAATTGCTCAAGCTCTCCAAGGAGAAGGGGGCAAGACTAATTGTCCTGCCCTCTCTCTTCCCCGTGGCCAATAACCTGATGCCACACGGATCCAATGAGAGAAGGATGAGGAATACAGTCAAGAACCTCGCCGAGAAGATACCTGGTTCAGTGACTGACTCCCTAGTGGACTTGGCAATGGAGGGAGGTATCCATATAGTGGTAGGCCCTATCTTGGAGCAGGCAGGGCCGAAGATATTTCTTACTACACTATTCATCTCTCCACAAGGGGAGATAATTGGGAAGTATCGGAAGATATATCCATCGGAACTTGATGTGAGTTTAGGCATATCACCTGGAAGGGAACCAATAAACATGGTATTGGATAAGAAATATGGCATAATAGCGGAGGATGACTTGCTCTCCCCAGAAATAAACAGAATATTAACTCTGGGAGGATCACAATTAATGATAGTTACTACCAGAAGCACCCCGATCGGTAGGAGCGAAATTGTGAAGCATGTGGCCATAACACGGGCTTTAGAGAACAGTGTACCTTATCTGGTGGTGGGGGGAGTAATAGAGGACGAGAATGGGGACATAGTTGCCTTCTCTCCCACATTCATTTCCACTCCAGAGACGCAGATCTACAGGGAGGTCTCCTCCTATGATGACGGTGTGATAACTGTTGAGTCCACCATACTGGCCCAGCCCAAAGAGAATAGGTTAACCTATCCAAGCATTGATAGTGCTGTGACCTTACTCTGCAAAAGCTTCAAGAAGATGAACAGTTCCCCAGCCCAGGGACATTAGGTGTTCCGGTGAATTATTTGGAGACACCCCTTAGGAGGTCAAGTAGGGTTGGGGGATGGGAGGGCACCTAAGGAGGACAGGGAGTTCAAGAAGCTCTTTAAGTACCTTTTCTACACTTCCCGAGGTGGCCCAACTAGGCTCCTAATCCTTAACTCCCTCCTAGAGGAACCAAAGAACGCCAATAAACTTGCCATTGAGCTAGGACTTAATTATAAGACGGTAACCCACCACTTGGAGGTGCTAATGGAAAATGGTATAATATGGAAAGATGGAGAGGGATATGCTTCACCATATAAGGTCTCAAACCTAATCGTAGCTAGACTTTATCTAATAAGGGAGTTAGAGGGGGAAACTAGGTGAGAGTTCGATTTCGAATTGCTACACCGCGATCCTGTGGGCTTTCCAAAAGTTCCCCTGGCGGGCGAGGGAGCCGGTTTCGCACCTAATCCCGAACTCTTCCTCACGAAACCGAAGTGCATTATGAATACCCACAAGTCTATTGCCAGGATCCCCAAGGTCTCATCCTCAGCGGCAGAGGTCAGCGGGAGTAACGAGGCGAGCACTGGGGCTACCACGCTAAGCGCCAGAACGGTTATCCCTGTCCCCCTGAACCGGGAGAGGAGAAGCCCTATGCCCCAAGTGAAAGCCGAGAGGTCGGCCTGGACGAAGAAGTAGGAGGAGACGAAGTCGTGTGGGTAAGTGCCGCCGTCGTCAACAGTTTCCGATAAACCGTGAAGTTAATATACTTTGTATGTAAGT
>JAFMDM010000024.1 GCA_017857195.1 Methanobacteriota archaeon | reverse complement strand
TTTTAAGCATTTACCCCGCCCCTAGAAGGGGCGAGGCTTGTCGTTCATTTTGTCAAGGAAAGAAAGTTCATGAATGGGAGTGCCAAATGAGGATTAACTCGGAAACACATTACATTAATTTTAGCCAGAGTTTATTTGTATTCCTTATTGTTATTTGAATCTGTGATTTGCGAGAAGCTCGATGTTTTTTCTAATCTTCAAGAGTTATAATAGAAAGGGATATAAGTCTAAAAGGGTTTATCTATTTTAAGGGAAAGGAATGAGTGAGAGAAAACTTTACAAGAAGTTGGACCTGTCAGGCAGCTCCTGTGCCGGACCAATAGGCGAAGTGTCCGGCGTGTTCGAGGAGCTAGCCAAGGGTGAGTTCATAGAGGTGGTCCTGGGAGACCAGGCCACGAAGAGGGACATCATGGCCTGGGCCAAAAGGGTGGGGGCAATGGTGGAAGAGGAGGCACCAGAAGGTGGGAAGCCGAGGCTACTCATAGGGAGGGCGTAATCATGAAGAGAATAATTGTTGCGGGATCTGGAATAGGAGGCACCATAGTCGCGAACAGACTAGCGGAGAGGCTGAGGAAGGAAATAGACGCCGGGGAGGTGGAAATAGTTGCTGTCGATAAATCGGACAAACATATCTACCAGCCTGGACAGTTGTTCGTGGGCCTGGGACTGGAGGATGCATCAGAGATAGTGAGGGATGAAAGGCCCCTCCTGAATAGAAGGGTGAAGTTCGTTTCGGGTAAGGCAGGAGAAATGACCAAGATAGACGTAAACGAGCACTCAATTACGACGGCAGACGGGAAGATACATAAGTACGACTATCTTGTTCTTTCGACGGGTTCACATAACGATTGGGACATGGTGCCAGGACTCAAAGACTCACTGCACACGGCCTGGGACTACGAGAGGGCAATGAAGATGAGGGAGGCCGTCTCATCGTTTCAGGGAGGCACAGCTGTAATCAACGTAGCCAGGTTACCCCACAAGTGTCCAGTGGGGCCGTTGGAGAACACCATGATGTTCGACGACCTCATGAGAAGGAGGGGACTTAGGGATAAGACGAGGATAGTCTACACCTATCCGGTCCAAGGGGTTTTCGGGATACCCAATGTTAATAAGGTAATGCTCAAGCTATTCGAGGAGAAGGGTATCGAGGTGATCTCCCCCTTCACAGTTAAGTCAGTGGATCCCAAGGAGAGAATAATAGAGTCAAATGAGGGCGAGAAAATTAAGTTCGACCTTCTCATGGGTGTTCCTCCTGCAATGGGAGCCAAGGTGATCGGCGACTCTGGGATTGGGGATAGGAGAAATTGGGTACCTACGGACAAGTTCACACTCCAGATGAAGGACCACTCCGATGTTTACGTCATGGGAGACACCACTGATATACCAATATCTAAGGCAGGCTCCACTGCGGACTTTGAGTCCTATGTTGTTACTCACAACATCGCCAACGATATAAAGGGAAACATGGGAAAGAGACACTACGATGGCTCAGTCTTCTGCTACATCGCCACAGGTGTTGACAGTGCCACTTACATAAGATTCAACTATAACAATCCACCCGTACCACCTCCCCCATCCTACGTCCACTGGTGGGGGAAGATAATGTATAACAACGCCTACTGGACAGTTACAGCTAAGGCGATAGTATGAGACACGGCGTATTAGTGGGGACAAACGAGAGGAGCAGACTCCTCTACGCGGCCATGGAGACAGTTATAAGGGCATCCCTTGGGGACGAGGTCACCGTTTTTCTGACCATGGATGCAGTAAAGGCCTTCACAAAGGATCCCACGGTGATAGAGACAACTACCTCCTCCAGGCTGGCAAAGGACGCAGGAGAGGATCACATTTCCCACCTTAGGAAGGCGAAGTCAAGCGGTAGGGTAGAGGTGTTGGCCTGTTCCTACGCAAGTAAGCTCTTCCACCTAAGTAAGGAGGACTATATGGACTTGGTTGATGATGTGGCGGGGATAACGACCTTCGTCTCTCAGGTGGATGGACAAATAATCTCGGTGTGGTAAACATGGAGTCCCTCGATTTGGATAAGGTAATGTCTAAGATAGACGATAAGAAGCTTCAAGAGATAGCCGACCTACTGGATGAGCTGTCCACAGTAAATGAGACGTTGGATAAGTTAAGGGATATGAAGGAGAGTGGCACATTGGATGCCTTAGTTAACTTCTCCTACGGGCTCAAGTCGCTCAGAGACCTTATGAACGAGGACGCAGTGAGGAACCTCTCCAAGTACATTTCCAATGTAATGGAGTTTGCTTCGTCAGTGGACGAAGAGACCATACAGAGCTGGAAGAACATGGCAGCCGACCTCAAGGGAATAGAGAAATTGGTAACCAAACTCAATGAACTTAACAACATCGGAGCCTTAGATACGCTGCTGGAAATGGCCTATTGGCTCAAGTCGCTCAGAGACCTTATGAACGAGGACGCAGTGAGGAACCTATCGGCTAAGATTTCCTCGCTACTTGAGGTCAGCGACGAACTCTCCGAGTTCATGAGGAATGGATGGCTGGGGAAGATAGGGGACATAATGGCCAGCGGAGAAATGAAGACGGCCATGAAGGATCCGCCGAAGGTAGGACTTACCGGAATCATAAGGATGCTCTCGGATCCCGACGTGCAGAAGGGGATGGGTCTAGTTATGACCTTCCTAAAGGTTATGGGAAAGAAAGCAGGTCAAGGGGAGTAATTTTTCTGAGGAGAACACTTCTCCTTCTGAATCGTTTTTATCTAGTTATAATTCTCCACTGAGGGCGACCGTGGTGAGAAAGATCGGCCTCAGGGAAGTAGAACCTAATTCCGTTATGTGTCCTTGAGGAGACTAAGCCCTCCCTTTCTAATCTATGAAGATGGGCCAGGGTCTCACCGAAGGCCATGAACCTGTCGAATTGAGACAGCTCATCCCAAGGCCTATACCAACTAATGAGGGAGGAGACCTGAAACGCTGTACTAGGTTGTTTAAGTACACGAATTATCTCGTTAAGCCTTTCCAAATGATGAGCCTCGATCTCCTGGGCTCTTTCCATTAATTTATTATAGGGGGAGCCGTGAGCAGGGAACACGAAATCCGGAGAAAGTGAAACGACCTTCTCTAAACTCCTTAGATAGTTTCCCAAGGGATCATCATCAGGTAACCTGGAAGAAACGTTGGGAGTAATGCCCTGAAGTACGTGATCTCCTGAGATCAATTTCCCACGTGCCAGAAAGCAGGTGTGACCCCCAGTATGGCCAGGGGTCCACACAGGTATTATGTCGGTCTCACCTATCCTAACCTTCACTCCATCCCTCAGGGTGTCTCCCTCCAAACCTTGATAGAGGGAACCATATCTCTCTGGTATGGATGAGGCATATTCCATTATGCTACTGTCAGCTCCATTCTCTTGAAAATATGAGGAGAGCTCCCTGCCGAACGTGGGAGAGGAGAACTGCTCGATCTCCTTTAGCTCAGCATCCATGATCGCCGGCCTGAGACCCATTGCCTTAAGTCTCCTCCAATTGCCTCCGTGATCCAGGTGATGATGAGTGATGGCGACCCAAACCACTTTCTCCCGTTCAATGGTCTTATGTAGAGTAGACCAAGCCTCCTCTGAGGGGTAACCCAGGTCCACCAACACCATACCTTCCGTCGTAGACAAAAGGTAAGAGTTCACGTGACCTAGAGGACCGGGCATTGGGAGTTTAACCAACAACGGCTCCATACTAAACGAACTCCAATATTATCTGCATGAGTTGATCCAGTGTACTTGACATGTCCTTCCTCCTGGACTCCTCCACTAGAATGTCCCTCACCTGATCCAAGAGCTCCCTGGGTTTTGAGGAGAGAATCTTCAAAATCTCATCAGGGAGTTGAGCGAAGTCGATCCTTCTCTGATTCCCAGTGAGGAAGGGAAGATACTCCTCCTGAGAGGTGCTCACCAGTAAGGGACCCTTGTAATCCAAGAGGTACTCGTGGGGGCCCCTCTTTCCCAACGACACCGCCACGTCCTCCGAACGAGGAAGAATTAGTGAAATCGCCCTAAGTACCCTTAGAACTGACTCTCTGTCCCCCTTTCTCTTCATGTATAGCAGACTATCCCTTAGCTCCTCCATGGGATTTATTGTCATAGATTCTTCCTAACACACTTAACTTAAATGGAATTTAACTTTACGAGACCAAGAAGAGGAAACACCACTTCCTTGAAGACAGACAGTCCTTATGATGTCGGCATCAAGAAATTATTGGGTTAGAGCGCTCTCCTTGCGAGTACAGCGTTATTCACCGTTTGTAAGCCTTCTCTCCATATAGAAAATTTTATAAGTCTATACTGACAGGCTCCACCTCACAATAATGGGGTCACGAGTTAGTGATAGCAAGATCTTCATTAATTCAGGCTATCTTCATCATGTTATGAAGGGAAAGATAGTATCCTACAACTAACGTCTACCCCGTCCCAGAGAGTTCCCTCTAGTGGATTCATCGTTCTTCTCATCCGTTGAAACTTCTCTTATCCGGTAGGGGCTGAAACTTCACCATAGAAGGGGGCTTATCCGTGACGTCCAGTCATCTCAAAGAAGGGAGTGATATGTTGCCCCCTCGATCTCATTTTCCTTGTGGGAGTGTTGCTAGGGTCATGATAGATTTTCTTGAAAAGAGGTATTTACACCTTGGCAAGTGGGCTATCCATCCCCGTCACGGAGGCTTTCCGCCACCTTAAACCATATTTTTACGGTGATCTCATTGGCGTCACTTTCGATACGCTGATTCGAAGAAAACCTAACTTTAAGAAACGTGATGATTGGGGTAATCACAACATGTCTCATTACGCACGAAGCGTGTCGAAAGAATAACTAGGTCGGCCGAGGGAGTAAGAAAATATAGTGCCTCCTCCACTCTTATTCAGTGTGTCCATAGTGTCGACACTTATTATGTAAATTCCGGTATTAGCTTTCTCTCCCACAGGACCAACGCTAGTGAGTACTTGACCATCTCCAGGCTCCTGTTGACCGCCTTGGTTGCCCTCTTGAACCTCACTAGCCTGTCCCTCAAAGACGAGTGGAGGGGACTCGTTGGGGTTGACAGGTGAGATCACTGTGTGGTTCCTCAACGAGTACACGTTGTAGTCGTCGCTCACTTGCCTCCGTCAGGTAAATGCTTCAATATTTCCCTGAACGCCCTCTGGTCCCTACTCACCTAAAACAGCACGTATAGTCCCATAGTAGTGTACGTGAAGCAAGTGAAGACCCACTTGCAAACTTCACGTTCCTGCGCAGATAGGTCCACATTTCATCGACCACCTTTGTGTGATCACCTTCCCATTCGCCGCTTGCCTGGCGTCACCCCAAAGCCGGACCAACTGGACGAACCTTTTCTTGCCGTGGCGTTTAATCCAGGCGAACACGGTGCTCAGCGGCACCTCCAACACTCTGGAGATCGCCCTCATGCTCATCCCGTTTGAGTACATCCTCAGTACCTGCTCAACCTTCCATTTAGGGTGAGGATGCTTAGCGTCAGGGAAGAAGTGCCTATTACAGTTCCTGCAGATGTACCTCTGCCTGCCCTTAACCTTTCCTCCCTTAACGTGGTTGTTACAGAACGGGCAGGGAAGGGGTTCAACTTCCTTGTTGCCACGCTTAGCTATGGGTAATACACGACGACCATAGAAAAATTTACATAATAAGTGTCGACACTATGGACACACTCTTTCCCGGCTCCGCCACCCTTATCATGGGAGCAGTATGCCCTTGAAGTTACATCATATTTAAGTCAGAGGACATGATAGGTTTCGATGGGACTTGGCCAACAGAGTTCCATCTGCTAGCTCAGGAAGTTACAGCAAGTTCCTGAAAAACCAGGAAATTTCCTGCGAGGTGGATGTGCTCCTTCTACAAGGGCAGAGTAGTTCACGTTCTAGACAGATCGTAGTGACCCAGGGGAGGAGGTACAGATACCCTCAACTTAACTCTCCCCTCCCTGAGCCACGGGGAGAGAAGGTAGGCTACGCCGTTCTGTTCCAAGCTAAGTTCCCACGCCTCCTGTCTTGATAGTCCCATGGATTCAGCCGTATTTCTATCCATTCTGAATAGCACTTTGGTATTTGATAGCTCCACCACCGTTTCGTTGAGGTCCTCAGGGGCGTGAGTTGAGAAAATGAAGCCGATCTTCCTTCTCCTCCCCAACCTCATCATTTGGGATACCTTACCAGCCACGTGAGAAACATAATAAACGTCGTTATCGCCACCCCTTGAGGATGGAAAAAACCTGTGAGCCTCATCTATGACAATTACGTATCTCCCGCTTACCTTGCCTTCCCTGACCTCCCTTTCCCTAGCCGAGAAGAGAGTGTCCAGGAAATAATATGCTAACACCTTCTGGGAAAAATCGTCAGCCTCCAGGTTGTATAGGTCCAATACCACGAGCTTACCCTCAGCCTTGGAAAGAGGAATCCTCTGGGCTGGAAGGTCGAAGAGTCCCGTCTCCCTTAGGGAGTGTAGGCCCCTCATTATGTTTTCCCTTGTGCTCCTGTGCACCTGTAATCTATCCATGAGGCCACTCCCCTCCAATCCGTCTATGAATTGATTTAGGGTGGAGGGCTTGAGCTCCCTCAAGGCGATCCTGAGAAAGTGTGTAGCCTGCTCACTGAAGTATGGGTTGAGCCTTGGGAGGACGCTCTTAACCAATGGGAACTTAAAGAAGAAGGGTAGAACCCTAACCTGGGCCTTCCAGTCCGGGGAGGTGAGTATTATCCTGTTTTCATCCAACACCACTCTTATTTCTAGGCCCTTACTCTGAAGGTAATTGACAAGGCTCTTTACGTATAAATCATAATAGGTTGAGGTAATCATTGAGATCGTGTTACCCTTGGCGAACCTCCTGAGCCAGTTTTTAGTGACGGGATAAACTACAGTTAAGTCCAATCCATCAATCTTTCCAACCCATCTCGTGAAGGGGCTGCTATCAGAGGGAGGAAGGAAGGTGTTATAGTAATCCCCTGTAGCATCAAGTACAAAGGTTCTACCGTTGGGATCCGAGAGCTGAGCTGAAGCCAATAGGTCCTTTATGAAGGAGGTCTTTCCCGCACCGGTAGTACCCAACACCAGCACATGATAGTTAAGGTCGCTGGGATCAAGTGAAACTGGCACCTCCTGTCCGGCCGAATAGGACTCGTGAAGGATTCCAAGTTTAAGTGGACCCCTGTTGAGGGAGAGCCCGACCTCAACCAACCAGGACTTAGGTAATACCACAGGTGACTGAGGCTCCACAACTAGGTCTCCCACCTCTACCCCGTTATGGTCCATGACGTCGATGCGAGTCAATGGCTTACACAAAACTGTCACGTTTGTCAATAACCCGCCTGGCTCCTCACTGTCGCCTTCCAAAACCTCCGCCACCTCCTTTGAGGTGACGGCCACCACGTTGGCGTCCTTTCGCTGATAACCCACTGCCCTCATTAGAACCACGTTCAGGGTCCTTATGTCCACCACCGCCAATAGAACCCCAAGCCTTCCTATGAATGGGTACTTGTAGTATGTGTGGTGATCCACCACCACGTTTACTATGAACTGGTCTTCATCAACCTCCACTGGTGACACTCTGGAAACTCTACCTATTACCTCACCCGTTTGGCTGTGGGAAATGGCCAATGTCCTGGCTAACTCGAACCTCTCCTTAAGCTGTGAGTAGCCGTCCCTTGCCGTCAAATGTCCCTCACCTCCAATGCGCTTGAATAGGATAACTGAAGTCCAGCATCATCTAGGGCTGAGACCACATGTCTATCCAGGTGAAGACTAACCGTCTTTGCCACCCTATCGGCCATGGCCAACACGGCGGGAACCCCATCACCGGAGAGCGGCATGGAAGCCACGGTCTCCGCGGCCTCCCTCGAGGGAACTAGGGATTCCACCCTCAAGAGGGCGAACCTGGGAACGAAGGGGTGATAGGGACGAAGAACGTAGTAACTATAGATCATGACCCCGTACTCTACCCTCTCCACTGGTCCTAGCAACGTTGTGGAGTAGGGGGGCTGTAGGCAGAACCTGGCCCAATGGAGGAGTAGGGATTGGTCCGAGGCGAACTTGGCCGGGTCGAGCCCCATTACCCTCGATACCTCATCCCTAACCTGGACCAGGGCTGACCTCAAAACCGTTGACCTCTCCAGCCTCTTGACTACTCCAACCTTGGTCTTATCCAGGTACTTTATTCTCAGTCCGTTTATTGTGTTTCTTTCCTCATCTGGTAGCCTGACGTAAGAGGGAAGGAGCGGACCGTCTACCAGGACTAAATTGTCCGTCACAGCCCTCAAGGCCTGAGACTCAAGATATGCTCTCAATAGCCCTTCCACCACGTCTGGGTCCATCAGGGAGTTCATCGGTTTCCCAGAGGGTGTCCTGTCCGTAAAGGGCCTTAGGAACCTCTCCATTCCCTGAGAGGATGTCGGTGAGGACGACGCCAACGCAACGAAAGGAACGTTCAGAACTAGGGAGTTAGAACCCAACAGAGGAGGATAGATACCCACCACAGGCCTCCTATTGGAAGTGGCAGCAACCGAGGCCAGGGAGATTATCCCATAGCTATAGGTTATCGACCTACTGCTCCCATCCAGGGCAGTCACTGAGTCAACTTTCCTTACCTCAGATTGAGTTACTACCTCCTTTAAGTTCGTCGAGATGGTAGACCTCCCGGAATTGAACTCTTCATCCCCAACTTCAGCTAAATACCTAGGGAGGTCGTCGTGAATGAGAGCTAGCAGGTCGTCGCTATCCATTTATAATTCATGGGTATTCCTCCATATATAAACATGTCAGTTTCGGAGGGGTCTCTAACTATTTTTCCATTATTTGCCTCGCCGCCACCACCACCGGATCCCAGACCACTGAGACCGCGGGAAGATAACCCATCTCCACGAAGAACAGTTGCTCCACAGTCATGCGGGCAGAAAGGGCAGCAGCAACTGTGTTCACCCTTCCCAACACTTCCTCCGCTCCGGCCACCTGTGCCCCAAGGACTCTGCCCCCCTCGTCGGCTACCAACTTAACATATACGTCCTTGGCTCCTGGATAATACCTAGCTCTGGTCTTGGACTTAACGAAGGAGGATATAACCTTGAAACCTCTCCTTCTGGCATCGACTTCAGTAAGACCTACCTTGGCCACAACCAGATCCATGAATTTAGTCACAACGGTCCCCACTGTACCGGGAAATATCATGGGGGACCCAGCCAAGTTACTACCGGCAACGTAGCCCATCTTGTTGGCAACGGGAGCAAAGGGTTCCCAATCCGGGTCCCCACTCACCAAATTCCTGGACTCGGCGACATCACCCACGGCATAAACGTCGGGTACTGAAGTACGCATATGCTCGTCAACTTTAACGGCCCCCGTCATGCCTAAACTCACCTTACCTTCAATGAGTGATACGTCAGGCTCCACGCCCACAGCCACAACTGTGGCATCTACCTTGTACTTGTTGGAATCCGTGACAACTACCCTTCCATCATCCTCCAATTTGGTGGGACTCTCGCCTGCCTTGAACTGTATCCCTGCGTCAAGCATGCGCTGCAGCAGGATTTCACCTATCTCCTGATCCACGATCCTGTTGAGTGGATACCTTCCCCTATGGAAGAGGGTAACCTTCTTTCCTCTCTCCAGTAGGGCCTCGGCCATCTCCACTCCCAATATTCCCCCTCCGATCACGGCCACAGATGAAAGTGGCCAAAGGGACTCTCTGAGTTCTGAGGCATGATAGGGATGATGGGCTGCGAAGACCCTCGAACCTCGGAAGGGCATCTTGGGCTTCGCCCCCATGGCCAACACCAGGCCATCGTACTCAACTTTTCTGACGTAGCCCCCCTTACTTACCATGATCGCCCTTGAAGTTAGGTCTATTTCCCTAACCTCGGTACCTATGTTTACCCTTATGTTCCTTTTCTCTTCAAAGAATTGAGGTGTATATGTCATGAACAACGAGGTGTCGGAGAATAGTCCCTCCACGAAGTAAGGCACGGCGCAGGGAGCATGGCTCACCATCTCGGTTCTCTCGAAGACCTCGACCTTGCTCTCTGGCAGGAGCCTCCTCACCCGTGAGGCGGCGCTCATTCCCGCTGCCCCACCTCCTATCACAACCACTTTACTGGGCATAGCTCTTCCTCCTCTGGCCCGTTTATATAGTACGATCTGGAGAGATGCATTATGGCCATAGACATAGAAAGTTGGAAGAGCGTGCTCACCCAAATGGAAGGAACGAACAGGACTGGATTGAGCATGCCAGAGAGGGAGCTATTGAACTACGTGGAGAGGGAATGGAAGGTAGCCATGAGGTTGGTTGAACGAGCGAACAGGGAAATGGAGGCCAAGAGGTGGTTCGATGCGATCTCCGCGTTCTTTCAGCTACTTCAAAGGGCCAACGCAGCTTACTCATACCTTTTTCAGCCCAGCCTGCTTTCCACGGTGAATAACGATTCGGTGAAGGAGACGGTAAATAGGGTATTGGGAGTATTAACCGACACCGTAATAGGCTTCGTCCAAGAACTTAAGGCCTCGTCCAAGGAGATAGGATTGGAAAGTGTAACCCTCTCCACCTCTGCATTCCCGCCCACCCTAAATGTCTCGGTGGTGGTGAAGAACGCTTGAGGAGTACCAGAGGTGGGACCAACTCTTAAGGAAGGCTGAGGAGATCCCTGCACCTCCAGCCGATCTGGGAGAGAGGGTGATATACGTTGGGCTCGGCGGCAGCGGCATAGCTGGGGACGTTTTAGCTGGACTGGGACTGCCGGTGCAGGTATGGAAGGGTCCAGGTATACCACCCACCTCCACTGGTGCGACCCTTTTAGCAGTGAGCTACTCTGGGGAAACTAGGGAGACTCTGAGTTCCGTCCATCAGGCCATGGAGAGGGGAATGAAGGTAGTGGTCCTTACCTCGGGGGGGAAGTTGTTAAGCGTGGCAAAGGAGAGAGGGCTTCCATACATCCAAGTGCCTGGGGGTCTTCCACCCAGGTTAGCATTTCCTTACCTTCTCCTTCCAGCTCTGAGGTTATTCCAGGATTCCAATAGGTGGTTGAGGATTGAGGAATTCAGGGTTGGAGCATTAAACTTCACCCAGGAAAATTTCAGGAAGGGAAAGGAGTTAGCCTCAGCCATAAATGGGAAGATACCCGTGATATACGGCTCAAAGTTCTCGGCTGTAGCCAAGAGGATGAAACAGCAAATAAACGAGAACGCCAAGTACCCTGCATTTTACGGCGAAGTGCCGGAAATACACCACAACGAGGTGGAGGGATATGGCAGGGGCTTTCCCCTTCTACCAATTCTGGTCAAGGATCAAGTGCTGGACGACGTCACGGCCAACCTCCTCAACCCTGTCATAATTGAACCTCCCCAGGGATCCATACTCTATCAATTGGGTGCTTTAATTCACTTGGCCGACGTAACCTCACTCTTCTTGGCCCAACTTCTCAACGAGGATCCATACGTCCTTAGGGTAATACCCAAGGCAAGGGAGCTCACGACAAGGATTTTAAGTTGAATTGGCACGTTTAAGCCGTGGCAGTGAGAATTCTAAACACTCTAGGGAGGAGAAAGGAGGAACTGAACACGGTCATCCCCGGCGTGGTGAAGATGTATGTCTGTGGTCCAACCGTCCAGGACCTTGTTCACCTGGGGCATGGGAGAACCTTCGTGGCATTTGATGGTGTGGCCAGGTACTTGAGGCTTGCCGGGTACGATGTGATAAAGGTGCAGAACATAACTGACATAGATGATAAGATAATCAACAGGGCCAATAAAGAAGGTAGAAGTTGGGAAGATGTTGCCAACCAATATACTGAGGAGTACATGAACGCCATTTCCTCACTGAAGGTAGGAATAGATATGCATCCGAAGGTGACCAAACACATAAAGGAAATCATTGACTTCGTTTCACACCTCATAGAGAAGGGACATGCCTACACTTCCCCCAGTGGTAGCGTTTACTTCGACGTAACTACCTATCCACCCTACGGCGAGCTCTCCAACACTAAGATGGAGGAATGGGATCAGGGAGAGGAGTTCCTAAAGGAGAAGAGACATCCCTTTGATTTCGCTCTTTGGAAGGCGGCAAAGCCTGGCGAACCGAGCTGGGACTCACCGTGGGGTAAGGGCAGACCTGGGTGGCATATAGAATGTTCCACAATGTCCTCTAGGTATTTGGGAGAGCGATTCGACATACATGGTGGAGGAGCTGACTTGGTATTTCCCCACCACGAAAACGAGAGAGCTCAGTCTGAGGCTTTGTTAGGACCAGGGTGGGTGAGGTACTGGATGCATGCCAGTTTCGTAACAATCAAGAAGGAAAAAATGGCAAAGTCCAAGGGGAACTTCGTTTCCTTGAAGGACGCCTTATCAAGGTGGAGTCCCTCAGTGCTCAGATATTGGTTTCTGTCCACTCACTACAGATCGGGGGTGGACTTCAGTGACGAGGCTCTACAGGAAGTGTCCTCAGCGTTAGGTAGACTGAAGGACGCGGTGGCAATAGCGAGGACCACAATGAAGGAATCATCCAAGTTCAATTCCTCAGATGATGATGTAAAAGTCCAGCGGAAAATTCTGCAGTTGCACAACGAATTTCACGAGAGGATGTCCGATGACTTCGACACTCCTGGGGCATTAGCCTCCATTCATAGGTTGGCTGGACTAATATTCTCGGAACTTCAGGGAAAGGATAACTTCCTTGGGGCAGGGATGGCCCTAAACATGTTTAAGGAGTTCAACCAGGTGTTTGGAGTAATGGATGAGGAGTTCATGGGAGGAAGGAACATGGAGGAACTGATAGACGCTGTGGTGCAGGTGAGGAATCTTCTTAGGGACAGGAAGATGTATGAGCTGTCTGACCAGGTGAGGAGCATCTTAGCTAAGGCAGGAGTAAGGATAATGGATAGCAAGGAAGGCTCCAATTGGAGGTTCGAGTGAGGATTAACCCCCCAGTGCAGAGATGAAAATCGGTGTCCTCTCCCCTGCCTTAAGCCTTCTTAAAAGTTCCCCCGTGGTCTTGGTGGAATCCAATTTCAAAGCCTCATCAATGGAGAAGAAGGCCACTTCCTTGGCATCACTGGCCGATCTCAGCTGGCCTCCCACTGGTTCCGCCCAGAAGTCCAAGATTACGTAATGGTAACCCTCACTCAAAGACTCTACAACACAGAGCAATTCACCAACTTTTACCTTGAGGCCAGTCTCCTCCTCAAGTTCCCTAACAACCGCGTGAGTTAAGGATTCGCCGTGTTCCACTTTCCCTCCAGGTATAGCCCAGAGACCCATGTTGGGAGCGTGAGCCCTTTTCACCAGGAGGACCTTATCACCCAACTTCACCAGGGCACCCACGGCGACCAACGGTCTTCCCTGCATGGGTGATGGGATGTGTCGACTTATAATAAGCTCTCCTTTTAAACCAGGAGAAGCATTGCCCTGACGACAGTAAATATTCATGGATATTTTATATGATAAAGTGGACTTGCTCTATTCAGAGCTAAGAGAGATCTCCATTAAAGAGAATAGATGGTTCTTACATTTTAACAAAGCCATCTAAAGTTCTCCAACAAGGGTCATGGGATAAGGTGATCAAGACAGCTGGCCCTAAGTATGCCCCCGTTTACGTTCTACGTGGGTAACGTACATTCAGGGACGAGTAAGCTTGTGGAGCACCCTTTGGTGAGACGAGGAAATAAGGGAGTGATATTTCACGTATAAGGACAACGCAGATGTCCTGAAGTGAGGAAAAAACTTAAATGAATAATAATGAGTTGAAGCAGGATGAAACTATCGTACCTCCTATTGCTCATGATTGTGATATCGGCAACCCCGCTGGTTTCCCTATCCCTCCCCTCTCAAGCACCCTCAACCACCCTAGTTAATCAGATAAATGCGGGACAATATCCAACACAACTAACATATGTTATAAAGTATAACATATCCAATAAGACGCAGACGTTCAATCTGACCTATACGGTTAACGTGGAGACACAAGGAAACGCAAACGTCTCGGTCGCCACCAATGCGGAAAAATTAGTCAACGGATCGGTACAGTACGTCTTCTCTTTCCTGAAAAATGGTACCTACCAAGTGAACCTCATTGAGGATCCCATGAAGTTGACTTTCCTCCCTTACATATATCCAGGCTTCCTCTACAATTCAACATATGGAGTAAGTACCCCTGAGGGGGCTGTGGCGCTCAACTTCCTGGGTGAACTTAACTATACCTTGTTCGGCCAAAGCGTCTATAAGTACAATATTTACATGGATAATGGACTCTTTGGGAGCTCCATAATATTGGGAGACGGAGTTCTTTATCAATTTAACACGACCTATAAGGGCGGTTCACTGAGCCTACAGCTAACCGACCAAGTTTTGGGAAGTTCCCCCATTCTGCTTCAATCAAACGTTAGTCCATCAAGCGTCATGAATTTACCTTACATCTATTCTACGTATAACTTCAGTGACGTATCCCAGTCCCTACTTCCCTCGGGATACGTGGAGTACATGCCTTCCACATTGTTCGGAAATGGTATAATGACAGTTGAACAAGCTTACGTTCAATACGTCGAACTGGAACCGGTGACCAAGGCATATGTACCAGTTACCTCGCAGGGATTACCGGTCTCCTTCCTTTTGGAGGTTGGAAATGAGTCTAACCTTACTCTACCCTTTGTACCAAAGTTCAGTAATACGGAACAAATTCAGTATCAACAAATGATCTTTAAGTTAAATGGAACATCCGACGGACTCTATCAATACGTAAACAGATCTGGAGTAACCTTGACAGAGTTGGAAATAGAAGGAAATGGAACCATATATCAGTTCTCGTTATATACGCAGGGTGGAAATCACACCTACATTCCACAGTATAGAGCTACACTTGTGGGGAACAGATTCGTTAACGGAACAGTTCCTCCTATTGTATCGTCGTCAAGTGGTAACCTTCCCTTCAAAGTGATCTCTCCAATGACTTCTCTATTGATCACAATAATAGTAACTGTGGTGATATCAGCGATAATAGTGCTTCTGCATAGGCCTAAATGATTTAGTTTTAACAGGGTCGAGACAGTATAAGGTAGTGCTTTAATCTTTTTGATCTCAAGTCCAGCACGGAAAGTATGCAAGAAGTTCAGCAGGTGCTTACGGCAAGTTTATACACACAGCAGATGAAGAAGCTCACCAGGATAGGTGAGCTCCTAGGTCTCTCACCAGAGGAAATGGAGTCCCTCTCCACACCGGAGAGGGTAATTCAGGTAAAGGTTCAGGTGGTGGGACCTGACGGAAGAGTTAAGACCTTCATAGGTTGGAGGTCACAGCACAATAGTGCCCTGGGGCCTTACAAGGGAGGAGTTAGATACCATCCTAACGTGACACAGGACGAGGTTATAGCCCTATCAATGATGATGACTTGGAAGAACTCTTTACTCCAGCTACCTTACGGAGGAGGAAAGGGAGGAATAAGAGTTGACCCCTCCAAACTCACGAGGTCAGAACTGGAACAATTATCCAGAAACTACGTGGAAAAGTTACATAAATACCTGGGTAGCGAGGTGGACGTCCCAGCCCCAGATCTAAATACCAATAGTCAGACCATGGCTTGGTTCTTGGACGAGTATACCAAACTCAGTGGCAGAATGGACTTCGCCGCATTCACTGGAAAACCATTCGAGGTTGGGGGAATCCAGACCAGAAACTACAGCACAGGCTTGGGAGTTGCTGCTGTTGCCAAAATGGCAGCCAGCAAGCTTCTGGGGGGAATAGAGGGGAGGACGGTCATAATTCAGGGATTCGGGAACGTTGGTTCATTTGCTGCCAAGTTCTTACAAGAGATGGGAGCAACGGTAATAGGAGTAAGCGACGTGAAAGGGGGAGTCATAGACCCCAATGGCATAGACTACGAGAGAGCCATGGCGGTCGAAAAGGAGAAGGGTACCGTTGCGGAATATCCAACAGGAAGGAAAGTCACCAATGAGCAGCTGCTAGTTTCAGAATGTGACATACTCATTCCGGCCGCGATAGAGAACGTCATACATAAGGGTAATGCGGGCCAAGTTAAGGCTAAATTAATAGTAGAGGCAGCCAACGGTCCGCTTACGGCAGACGCCGACTTAGTCATGAAGAGCAGGGGAATACCAGTTGTCCCCGATATATTGGCCAACTCTGGAGGGGTTGTGGGTAGCTACGTCGAGTGGGCAAACAATAAGATGGGAGGGATAGTGGAGGAAGAGGAGGCAAAGAAGCTCATTATGAGTAAGCTGGAGAAGGCCTTCGAGGAAACTTATAAGATGGGCGAGAAGTTGGGAGACCAAGACCTAAGGACGGCCGCAATGTCAATAGCGGTGAAGAGGGTGGTTGACGCCATGAGGCTTAGAGGCCTCATATGAATTGAATGATAAATAGTGACACAAGTATGGCAGTTATTACGGCTGCCACAACTATCATCCATTTGGCAACTTTTTTTGTGCCAAATATTATGGGTACCGGACCGATGAAGATTACACCTCCATATTCACTTCGACCCTCGGGCCTTTGTTCTCCCTTGGAGGACTTCAGAGCTTCATATATTGCTCCCACAAACACCAAAATGAAGCCCACGAAAATAACTAACAGTCCCAACCCTACTAGATCCATACTTTACTTTACTCCCTCTGCCTTTATTTTATTTGCTAATACCTCCACTTCTGTGGGCACCTGCATGGAATCCATGGACGTGATCAAGGAACCGACCCTCTCCCTAAGCGACTCGTAACTGAGTCCCCTTCTCTTAAATAGGGACTCTAACCAACTTGCCATGTCGTCCCTATTTAAGTCCCTCAGTTCCCTGTCCTCGGGAACTATACCTATCTTTCTAAGGGAGCTTATTACGGACTCCCTGTTGAAGAAACTCTCCATCTCCCTGCCTATCTTCACGCATCCAGAGGTTTCCTCCCTACAGTTACCTATTATGACCAACTTCAAGTTGAGGACCTCTTCCAACCTCCTCCAAAGCCTGAGGTCGACCTCGTTGTTTAACTTGTACACCTTCACTCCCAATTCCTCTGGATCTGCGCCTACCTTCGACATCCAATACTTAACCACTGAGGGCTCAAGAGAGCCTGTTGTAAGCAAAATGTAGTTACTGAAGAACAGGTCGCCTGGGGATACACCAAGGAAGGTCATGAGAGAGCGGACCTCCTCGTCCAACTTAGCTACCGTGGCGTAGGAGGAGTTACCCCTTCTCTCCATGGCTATGACCGCGTGAGCCAGGGGAAGGATGTAAG
>JAFMDM010000155.1 GCA_017857195.1 Methanobacteriota archaeon | reverse complement strand
GCGGGAAGTAATTTGAGGCTCGAGGACATGAATCTGGTCTCCTCCTTCCAGGCATTGTTCATAACCCACACCCACCTGGACCACTTTAACGGTCTCCCAGACCATTTGGTGTATAGGAAGATCACGTCCATGCCCAAGCTGAGAGTCCTCTCACCCCGTGGACTAGGAGGGGTGTTATCAGCCATGAAGACGGTGGGAAACGACATTGAGGCTGAACTTGAAGAGTCCAATCTCCCCAAGCTCTCCTTGGACCGAATGCAGGTGTGGTCGGTGGAGGGATGTCACAGCATATATTCCGTTGCTTACGTTGTGGATAACGGTAATCGTAGGGTGCTTTACAGTGGCGACACGGCTGAACCTTGCGAACCTATTCTCAGGGTTGCTAAGGAAGTTGACGTGGTAGTGCATGAGGCCTCCTGTTTGGAGGACTGTTCTAGATGGGGACACACCTCGGCCTCCCAAGCCCTAAGGCACTTCGCTGAAAAGAGGCTGGTTCTCACTCACGTGCCGTCTCAATTGGCTTCCCAAATTGAGCAATATGTGGGTGGAAAAGCCATAATAGCTAGGGATGGCCTGACAATTAAGATATAGATGTGTAGGTTCGTTGCCTTCAATACAGATCTTGGAATTGACCCCAACGTAGCTAGGGCCATTGTGGAGGCGGCCAGGAGCGATCCACTAAGTGGAGGACGGAGTCATCCAGATGGTTGGGGGGTTGCGGCCCTAATCAAGTTCAATGGCTCCTGGAGCCAGATTTACTACAGGAGCGACAAGCCCATATATGAGGATCCCTTCCTTTTGGAAGTCCTTCATCTCATTGAGGGAAGGAAGTCCATGGGTATAATACATGCCAGGAGGGCGTCGAGGAAGGAACTTAGGGGGGTTGGGCACTCTCATCCTTACTATATTAAGAGCGGCCCAATTGACCTCTTTTACGCTCATAACGGATCGGTGGTGAGAAAGGCCTTCGAAGATCCTTCGCTTCCCTATACGGACAGTTATGTGTTACTGATGGAAATAGCTAAGCTTGTCAACTCCCTCTCTCCTGGTGAAGTCCTCAAGGCCATTGTGGACAACTACGGCGAAAGTTCCACATCGCTCAATAGTGCCCTTCTTTACTATTCCCTCTCATCGGTCGGCTTGGTTTCCCTCTCTTACTATAACAAGAGCAGGGCCAGGGAGGAGGACGAGTATTATAAGCTATATAGATGGGAAGGTTACGTGGCCTCTTCCTCCGTGGCCAGGTTACTGGGGGTGGGAGAGCCCTTGAAGAATGGAGAAGTTGTGGAGCTTTAATACTGCCTTTATTATACGCTCCTCCAAACTATCCTTATGCCCATAGATCCCTCTTTGCTCAAACTGTTGGAGGCCTATAAGTCCCTGGCTCTTCCATCCTCAACTCAATCTCTTGAGGATGTTAGAAGGAATTTCGATCAGGGGAGCCTACTTACCTTCTCATATAAGGCACCCATAAGGGAGAGCAGGGACGTGAAGGTTAAAGGTAGTCAGGCGGAAATACCAATCAGGATCTATTACCCCCATAACCTACCGGCCGATCCAGGTATGGTGATATACTATCATGGAGGTGGCTTCGTCTTTGGCAACATTCAAACACACGATAACTTATGCCGGGCATTGGCACATTACTGCGGCTGCCTCGTGGCCTCTGTGGATTATAGGTTAGCCCCAGAGCATAAGTTTCCCGCCGCAGTTGTTGACGCTTTTGACTCCCTAAAATGGGCCCATGAGAATTCAGGGAGGTTGGGAGTACGTTCGCTAGCTGTGGCTGGAGATAGCGCTGGAGGAAATTTGGCCGCCGTCACTGCCATAATGGCTAGAGACAATGGAATACCACTTAAACAACAGGCCTTGATTTATCCTGCAACAGACTTGGCGTCAGACAACGTTAGTACATGGGAGTTCGGTGAAGGTCTCTTTCTCACCTTAGAGGCTATGAATTGGTTCGGTAGACAATACTTGAGCGACCCATCTCAGGTGTTCGATTATAGGGCCTCTCCTGCCAGGGCTGAGGACCTGTCCCGTCTAGCTCCCGCTCACATCATAACAGCTGAATACGATCCCTTAAGGGATCAAGGTGAGGTATATGCTGCTAGGTTAAGAAAGTTCGGAGTTCAAGCGGTAAATGTGAGGTACGGTGGTCAGATCCATGGCTTCCTATCCTTTTGGGATGTTACTCCAGCGGCCAAGCAGGCCCTGATCGCAGTGGCATCATCGTTAAAGGACGCCCTCTACGACTGAAATAATAGGTCTTTTTATTCCTATTATAGCTTGCTGCTCTACTTTCTCCTGCAGCCCCATAAAGTTAAATTCCATCTCACTATCGAAGGCATATGAAGGTCGTCAAATATATCCTAACAGGAAAGCTCTCAATAGGAGGTAAAGAGATTCAGATAGATAGGAAATTCAGAGAGATGAGGAACGCAAAGCAATACGTGAAGTCGTTGAGGAATCTTGGACTAACCTGTTCTGAACTTAAGGAGCAGGGTGAGTACATGGTAACCGAGTGTAGGTCTAAGGTAGGCGAAGGTACGCTCGAGTTGAGGAGGCAAAGGATCGCGAAACCTAAGGAGAAGAAGTAAACTTTCCACCCCTAGGGGATGGTACTTTCCTTCTTCAGATGATCACCGCCTTGAGGTACATCCTAAAACTCACATGTACCACTCGCCTAATTCACTCAACAAAGGAGGAAGCAGGCAGATTCACTAACGCTTTGGCAAGCGATATCACCTGTTCTGGAAATTCCTTAAGTTCTGCATAGGAGGAATATGTGTAAAGTCTCTCGTCGAAGGGTATGACCCCGCACAACGATATCTTATACTCTATACACACCTTCTTCATTGTTGAAGAGGCCTTTGTTAACTCCTCTGGTAGTGGGGGAACCATGTTCATTATTAATCCTCCTGCCTTCCCTTTACTACTTATTGATTCCGATACCTTCATGTAATCCAAAACTACACTTAACCCCCTCTCAGAGGGGTCTGTGACGTAAATTCTATACCAATCTTTCTCGTCTCTAGTGATTGAGAACGCCTGATGCTCTAAATCAGTCAACTCATCTCCTTGAAATATGTTGGGAGGGTTGTCCACTACGAATATTTCATGTTCTAACAACAATGGTCTATAAAGATCCACGAAGGCTCTGAACTTCTCATTGCTCTCCTTCACTGCCCTGTAGTCTTTTAGGAATAAAGGAAAGTCAGGATTTACTCTAACTACAGTTAATTTTCCTTCTCCATCATTTTCACTTCTATAGAACTCCCCACTTTCCCCAGTAGAAGCCTTATGTAGTAAAGATGAATCTTCGAGTCCTAGGAGCTTGGAGGACCAACCTATGAGATCACGGTCCACTAAAAGGACCCTCTTCCCCATTTTCATGATAAGCTTAGAAAGGGATACAGCCAGCGTCGATTTACCTATCCCTCCCTTCACTCCAATCAGAGATAATCGCATGCTATGTGAAAAATAATTGACCTATTAAGCGTTGTTCATGTATATTGCCTGTAATCGTTCAAGCCGTTATGATACATAATACTTGCTTTAGCCACA
>JAFMDM010000154.1 GCA_017857195.1 Methanobacteriota archaeon | reverse complement strand
AACCCGAACCGATGAGGGGAACCCTCGCCCTTCCAGGGCGGGGAGGAAGTCAGATCATGGTCGTTCTCATAACTGCAATCAGCACATTGAAAATACCTATGAGCAATTTCTCTCATTTGTCTTCCGTATTTCAGGTGACTGAGGAGTACTTCGGATTAACGAACTCGACCAGCAGACTGATTTATTAGGCCTTCAAACTTGATTTAGTGTAAGTATCTTAAGGAATTGGATACTAACTCTTTCGGATTGCTCAGCTCTTATCAATTTTCCTCACCTCTTAACTCAGCGTTGAACATGTCGTTGAGTAATTTTATTATTAATATCACAATGACTATGTTCATAAAAAGGAACATAACTATCCCAGCTTCCTCAAGTTGACCAGGTCCGTATGGTGAGTTAAGGTAAATGTTGGAGTAGAAGGTGCCACCCGTCATAAAGAGCGTAGAGAGAATGGTGTCACCTGTCATCCACATTCCCAAGAGTGAGAACTTTAACTTCCTGCCTACTCCCTTCACCCATAATCCCATGAATGTCCCTGAGACGACCAGAGTAAAGAACGCTAACAGGTCGAATTGCCACTGGGAGGCCGCTAACGTAAATGGAACTGGAAGATGCCATACAATTGGCCCCACAACTCCCAGAGGTATCCCCAACTTCCATCCAACCTTGAACCCCAATGAAATCCCAAGATATAGTCCTATACCATAGTCAAGATAATGAAGCAAGACGTAAAGTGGTGCACTATCCTTTATCATGGCCCATGTTAGGGGATTATTGACCAAAAGAAGGAGAAGAGGGAAAAAACTTTCTCATTTCTATCACGGGTGATAGATTGGAAGCTGCAAGTAAAGCATTGTGAATACTATGACCCATATGGCATCAACGAAGTGCCAATAGTATGTCGACATGGTGGCTGCAGCGAAAGGTTTGATCCTTGTCGTTCTGAGGAGAGTGAACCCCCAAAGGGTTAACCCCATCATTACGTGGAATCCGTGAAGCCATACTATGCTGTAGAAGAATGCTGTAAAGACGTTGGTCTGGGGGGCGAAATGGACTATGTGGGTGAACTCGTAAAGTTGACCGCTGAGGAACGTCAGTCCCATTATGAACGTTAGGGCAGCCAAGGCCTTGAATAGCTTAGTCTTTCCCTTCATTAGGAAGTGATGTGAGAAGTGGGCTGGAATTGAACTGGAGAGTAGAATGACAGTCATGGCCAAGGGAAGGCCGTACCAGTCCACTGGAAGACTGGGTAAGAGTTGAGCAGATGGGGTTATGTTCCTCACGTATAGATACCCCCCGATAAATGAGCTGAAGAGAAATATCTCCGCAATTATGAAGAACAGAATTGGAGTTCTGACGCTCTTGGCTATTTCCTCTCCTTTCTCTAGGGAGACGTCATATTTTCCCTCTCCAATAGAGGTGGGCGTCGATACGGCCCCTGACGCGCCTGAAGCTTTTACTGAGGGTAATGATCCCATCTTGGGGAGCCCCATCGATGGTAGCTTGAAGTAGTCGTTGTAAAGCCAAGCCAGTCCAAATCCCAAGAATATTAGTATAGAGAGCAGTCCTTCAGGCATCATGCCGTGTAATATGAGTAGGAATCCAATTGGTGGCACAGCCAACAACATACCCATGATCGATGGATAGAATGTTCCGTGCCTATGTTCTGGCTCTCTTCCGTCCATCTCCTTACCGAAGCTTAGAGGTAACACAACCGGCTTTATGTGGAAGTCGGGTTGACCTATTGATTCTGCCTCCCAAGGATCTAGCCCAACCACTCTGGGTCCCTTTACCCAGGCCCACAACAATGTGCCCACCATTAACAGAAGACCTGCTCCCTCGACAACAGCTCCAACTGATATGAAGTTTTGGAAGGGTTGATACATTGGTGCGGGGACTACTGCGTATCTTCTGGGCATTCCTAACACGCCATCTATGGTCATTCCAGTTGCTATAACAAATGCACCAACCACAGTTAGCAACATTGAGAGCTTTCCAAGTTCATGATCGTATCTCTTGCCGGTAAAATAGGGGAAGTAATACATGAGTCCTCCCAATAGCCCTACCAATATGGCAAATACCATGTAGTGGAAGTGACCCACAACCAAATACGTCCCATTGAAAGCGTAATCCAGTGGTATGAGCGGGAAGAAGACTCCAGTTATTCCTCCCACCAGGAAGAGGGCAACGAAGCCGATCGCAGCGATCCCTGGTCCCGTGAATCTATAGCGGCCTCCGTAGAGGGTCGCCGTCCAGTTCAACACTTTTATACCAGATGGGATAGCAATAGCCATGGTCATGGCGGCAGTTATCAGGTTAGCTACAGGGTTAATTACGGAGACAAACATGTGATGCATCCAAACTGACACCGCACTGAGGAAGGCTATTGCCATTGATGATAGTGCTATTGCCTTATATCCATAGATGGGTCTCCCAGCCATCCTGGGAATTATCTCACTTATGAGGCCCATTGCTGGAAGGATTAGGATATACACCTCTGGGTGACCGAAGAACCAGAAGAGCTGCTGCCAGAGAACCGGATCTCCTCCCAACTGATAGTTGAAGAAAGGCAGGCTCCAATTTCTCTCCAGGAAGGCCATGACAAGACCTCCGGTTAGGGGAGGTAAGGCAATAACCAAGAGAATGGAGGTCGCAAAGAAGCCCCACACGAACAGAGGCATTTTGAAGAACTTGACCTTACGCAGTCTAAGTATGGTCAAGAGAAAGTTTACGCCAGTGAACGTGGAGGATAGGCCTGCTATTATTAATGCTATCTCTATGAGGTCTACCCCGTACCCTCCGTTAACGGCCAAGTCAGTGGAGAGGGGGGCATACATATACCATCCAGTATTTATTGGCCCAAAGAGAGGTGAGACCGCAGACATGAGGACTGCCGGAACCAGTATCCAGAAGGATAGGGCGTTAATTTTCGGCCAATATAGATCGTATGCACCAATCATTCTGGGGACCAAGTAATTGGCCAATCCAGTCGAGAAGGGCATCACCACGAAGAATATCATGAATATACCGTGGAGGCTCACCGCATTGTAATAGGTAACGGCGCTCATGTCATTGAAGGTAAGTTGAATCCTTATCATTGACGCGTCTGTTGACCCTATTATCAGACTCACTATGGCGAGCGCCACATACATTAAGCCAATGTCAGAGGCGCTCGTCGTCGTTAACGCGATCTTTAAATACTCACTTAACTTTCTCATAACCTTCATCATTGAATCCGCGAGAGAGTCTTATAAACTATTCTTTAGAAAGTAGCTTTTATAGAAAGTACTTGCTGTTAAATCCCCAGTATTAATAATATTACTGTAAAGTCATTATAACCTTACCTTATCCGGAATCCGGAGTTGGGAGAAGGCCCTTTCATGAGGACGCGTAACATTATCTACTTCAGGTCCAGTCCCTAATACTCTACAGGTGACAGTCACGTACCAGCTAAGCGTAACCGAGGTTTGTAAGGTCGAGAGTGTCGTCAAGGACTAGATAAATTAAACGTATACCTATCTGTCGAGATATGTTAACTCGCCATAATCCTCATTAACTCATGTCAGTCACATAACGTTCTGAAGGGCGATATAATTTGTCCTAATAAGTGATCATACTGTAAACTACCCCGCCCTAACGGACGGGGCTTTGGGGTTTCCAGTGGCCTTCACG
>JAFMDM010000153.1 GCA_017857195.1 Methanobacteriota archaeon | reverse complement strand
GTTGTTGGCACACATGTACTGGGGCTTCATGGATTACATGGCCGTGTTCAGAGGAAAATTAAGGTATTTATTCATGGCCATGCCCCTGGGGTTCATAGATTCCCTTGCCGCCTGGTGGGATTTGACTAAGGCAATACCTTACCTGGAGTTCGCAACGGTAGCCTTTTTACTCACACTGCTTTCAGTTCCAGTGATGATGGGTGTGCTAAGATGGAACTCTGTAGGCTGACCGGAACTGACATGGTGAAGGACCCAGCGATCCTCCCGCTGTTAGTCGCAGGTTTAGGATTCGTCCTTATATCCCCAGTTCTGGGTATTTCCTTTGGCATAAAAGTGATGTTACCAATACTGATAACAGGGACAGTTCTTACGTTGGGGGTTGTGGGCTTAGCCCTTTTCACCTGGAGGAATGGATACGGAGTCCATATGGAGGGAGACAAACTTACCATAATCACCAGTCGTACAGGGTTCGATAGGACGGTGCTTACATTATCTATTCCAATCAAAGTGGAAGAAGGGAAACCGAAGTGGAGGTTGTTTGGAGTGGGAGGATCCAAGCTAAAGATTGGTTCCTTCACCGTGAATGGTATACCCCTGCCCACACTGTCCATCAAGGGAGAAAAGGTATACATATTGAACCAGAAGGTGGCGGTGTACTGTCCTCCCCTAGACGAGGTAATAGAAAAAATCAAGGGCTAGGACCATATCAACTTCACCTTGATCTCTCCCTCCTCTTTCCTCTCCAAAACCCTCTTCACTTCATCGAATTCTTGGACCCTTACCTCCCTGGTTATGAGCATCTTCACCGCCTCCGGCCAAACCGTTTTCCAGGAGGCCAGATGCCAAAGAGCCCTCTCAAAGTGGGGCTTCTGTCCGTTGGCCAATCCCACCATTGCCACACCCTTAAATATCAACCTCTGAACGTCCAAACTGGTAAGATTCATCATGCCCTCTGAGGAGAAACCGAAGAAGGCCAAAAAGCTATTGTTCCTAAGAAGTGGAAGCAGCGAGTGAATAACGTCTGCCTTCCCCGTTGTGTCGAAGATAACGTCCATCCCTCCTGCCTCCTTATACAGTTCTCCGTAACCTGAGGATGAGTTATAATACTGCACACCAACTTCCGAGAAGATCCTCTTCTCCACCTCCTTTGGTTCCCTTCTATTTGCGGCATACACTTTCATTCCATAGGTTCTGAGAAGCATGGAGACAAGCATCCCAATGGGTCCTGTCCCTGTCACCAATGCCCTCCTGCAGTTAAGGGTGTAGTCCTCGCATTGGAAGTGAAGTCTACCTTGAACGTGAAGCATTTCGTCCACCGACTTCACCAGGTCGGAAAGCGGTTGAGCCAGTATGGCGATATCCCTCAGATTCTTGGGTACAACCACCAAGTACCTGGGTTGCTCAATTAGGGTTTCACTCATGAATCCGTCCAGCTCCGTTATACCGTTCTCCCTGAATCCGCCTGTCTCACAGTGATCAGGCCTGCCCATTTGGCAATTCATGCATTGTCCGCATCCCCTCCTGTTTATGGGCATGACGAGATCCCCCTCCTCGAGCCCTGAGGTTCCCTCCCCTACCTTCTCCACCTGACCCAAGGCCTCGTGTCCCAATATCATCCAATCCTTACCTGGAGGAGGTCTGGCCGTTAGGAGCCTGCCCGCCGAGACCTCCCTGTCAGTTCCGCACACACCGTTCTCCAGGATCCTCACCTTAACTGTTCCAGGAACCATGGAGGGTTCTGGTACGTCCTCAAACGAGACCCCTGGGGTTGGGGGCCTCACCACTATGGCCTTCAACTCACCACCTTGGAGATGTCACTGCCCCCTGGGAGGCTTGAGCGACCAAGGACGAATACTTGGCGAGCAAGCCTGATCTATACCTGGGCTCTGGTGCCTTCCAGTCCTTGGCCCTCCTCTTCAACTCCTCCTCCTGGACCATCAGATCCAACCTATTATTCTCCACGTCCAGTAAAACTTGATCACCGTCTCGAACCAATGCTATTGGACCACCCACCATTGCCTCTGGAGAGACGTGACCCACCATTGGTCCCCTCGTTGCACCGCTGAACCTACCGTCAGTGACCATGGCCACCTTCTCTAGACCGGAACCAACAATGGCGGACGTGACCCTCAGCATTTCAGGCATTCCAGGACCGCCCTTAGGTCCTTCGTATCTTATCACCACAACTTCTCCATCCTTCACTTCTCCAGCCTGAATTCCCTTGAACGCTGCATCCTCTCCGTCATAAACCTTGGCCTTACCAGTGAACTTCACCACTGAGGTAGCCGCCACCTTTATTACAGCTCCCTCAGGTGCCAGGGAACCCTTCAGTATGACGATCCCTCCCCTGGGCTTTATGGGGTTATTAACGTCCCTCACCACCTTCTGAGCTACGTTGGGCAATCTGTACTCCTCAAGGGACTGCTTGAGGGTCTTACCTGTGACAGTTAACACCTCTCCATCAAGTAATCCCGCCTCAAGGAGCTTCTTCATGACCAGCGGAACCCCACCCACCCTGTCTAGGTCTGCCATGACATATTCTCCCCCAGGTTTGAGGCTCGCTATGTAGGGCACTCTCCTTCCTACCCTCTCGAAATCATCTAAGGTCAACTTGACACCTGATTCATAGGCTACTGCAGGAAGGTGGAGAACCGCGTTGGTGGACCCACCCATGGCCATGAGCACGGCTATTGCGTTCTCAAAGGACTCAAACGTCATCACGTCCCTAGACTTTATGCCCAGCTCCACTAACCTGGCCAAGGCCATCCCGGACTCCCTGGCGAAGAAGGCCCTCCTTGAGGAAGTTGCAGTTGGGGATGCACTTCCTGGAAGGGCCATTCCCAACGCCTCGGCGATTGATGCCATGGTGTTTGCAGTGAACATACCGGCACACGTTCCAAGGGTGGGATGTGCAGTTCTCTCAACGTCGTAGACGTCCTGTTCAGTGGCCTTACCTCCTATGTAGGCACCTATCATCTCATGAACGTCCTCTATGGTCACCTCCCTCCCCATGTAGAAGCCCGGTTCGGCGCTCCCCGCGTAGAGGTAAATGGAGGGTACGTTGAGCCTCCCCATGGCCATAAGGGTTCCAGGCTCGGTTTTATCACATCCCGCAACTCCCACTAACCCATCAAAGGCGTGAGCGTTGAACTGGGCCTCTATGGAGTCAGCTATGACCTCCCTGCTCACCAGACTGTACCTCATTCCCTCACTTCCCATCCCTATGTTGTCATTTACCACAATTGTGGGAAATGCAAGGGGGGATACACCTCCGGTCCTCGCTCCCTCCTTGACCAACTGAGCTAAGCCAAGGGTGTGGAAGTTGCAGGGGCCGGCTTCGCTCCACGCAACTGAGACCGCAACCAACGGTTTACCTATGTCCGAGTCAGTAAGTCCCACGGACCTGAGGAAGGCCCTGTGAGGAGCGTTCAATACACCATGATATCTCAACTGGCTTCTCAGAGGAGCCTTACCTTCATATTTTTCCATGATAAGGGAAAAATCTTTCTCGATTTTAAGCGTTGTCTATATTGTGTGCCATTAAATGTTGAGAGGGAGGAGGTCCCTTAAAACATTGATGAGAGACCTGGTTATGTAGAAATAGAGGAAGAGCTAGCCATGTGAACTACCCCGCCCTCACGGACGGGGCATCTCCACCTCGCGATGGAGATTT
>JAFMDM010000023.1 GCA_017857195.1 Methanobacteriota archaeon | reverse complement strand
GAACATTTTCTTTCAACCAGAACACGAAACGTGTTGCCTTCACGTAGTTATTTACCTAGGAGGGATTCTGAGAGGGCGACATTGAAACCGTAGCTCTGATCGCTTTTTATTACCCCTCCTAGTCATTAAAAAGATGTTTAGAAAAAGAAGTATTTAAACGAGGGGGCTATCCATCCTCGCCTCGAAAGGCGAGGCTTTCCGCCCCTTAACCCCTAGTTTGTGTAAAGACCCATTTTCCCTCGTCTTTCACTGAGAATACTCTTAACCAAGGAGGAGTATTTCAAGGCGTGAAAGTACTACTGGTAACAGGAAGGTTGGCCGAGGCTGCGGTTAGGGATGCCGTTGAGAGGGTGAAAGGAGTGGAGGTCGATGTCAGGGTTCTGGATTATCCTGTGGCCGCCCTGATGACCGCCAAATACGTGGCCGAGAAATTGAAGGGAGTGAGAGGATATGATTACATAGTCGTACCAGGGATGATGTTTGGGGACGCGTCAATTGTGGAGAGGGTCACCGGAGTGAAAACGGTGAAGGGAAGCGAAGACGCTTACGATATACCTTTGGTGTTGGAGGCCATTAGAAGTGGGGTGGAGCTATCTCCCATGGAATCGGCGGATAGAGTAATAGAGAGAATGAGGCTCAATGACATAAGGAGAGAGATGGATGAAATGGAGAAGAACGGTAACTTCGCCTTTGATCAAGAGGGCCTTAACATACCTCTGCGCCCTCCACCGTTTAGATTGTTCCTGGAATTGGACGTGAACTGGAACGAAGAAAGGGTGAATGAAGAGGTGGAGAGGGTTAGAAGTTACGTTGATGTGATTGTGGTCGGTACTCCAGCTGGGAGCGAAGATCAGGAGAACGTAATGAGAAGGATTAGGAAGTTAAGGGACATGGGTGTCAAGGTGGGGATAGACTCCTCCTCACCAAAGGAAATCGTGGCTGGGGTTAAGGCAGGAGCTGAATTCGTTTTCAATATGAACGAGGAAAACATTGACTCCATGGAGGAGGTGAAGGACGCCACGGTGGTGATTGCTCCCATGCAGACTACGGAAAGAGCGGAGAGATGTATTGAGATCGCTAAGGCGGCGAAGGCCAGGGGATTCAGAAAGCTCATTGTGGACCCTGTGCTCTCCCCTCCACTATTGGGCACCTTTGATTCCCTTCAACAATATTGGAGAATCAGAAGGGAACTCCCTGACGTTCCAGCGCTCATGGGTGTTCTTAACGTTACCGAACTAATTGACGCGGACAGCCACGGGGTTAACGCACTCATGGCGTCCATAGCCATGGAGCTTGGAGTGGGAAATCTGCTAACAATGGACAAGGGGCGGACTAAATGGTCGTCCTGGGAGCTCAGAACCGCCACCACAATGGTATCAATTGCTTGGAAGAGAAAGAAGCCACCCAAGGACCTTGGAGTTGACTTACTGATCTTAAAGGATAGGAGGAGAGGAAAGGAGGAACCCTTACCTGCCGATAGGGTGGTGGAGATAGGGGAGGTTGAACCAAATATGGACAGGGGATTCGTGAAAATAGGAATTGAGGGAGGGAAGTTGGCCATATCTTACAATAGAGGGGAGAGGGTGAAGCTATTGGGTAAGGATCCCCTGTCCTTAGGAAGGGCGTTGGTGAGGGAGACCCCCTTGGACCCAGAACATTCACTCTATGTGGGATATGAGTTGGCCAAGGCGGAGATCGCAGCCCAGCTGGACAAGACCTACGTCCAAGACGCACCTCTCTTCAAGGTGAGAAGAAGTTGATAAGGGTCTCCCTGCCCAAGGTGTGGGAACTCAAGGTGGACAGAAGGGTGTGGATCGCAGTTGCAGTATGCGATGGAATGGTTAATCCGGAAGATGAGGGAGAGCTGGGAGAGATGGCCAGATATCTTAGGGATACCTTCAGTATAGGGGAAGCCTTGAATAGGTTCAGGTTAGCCTATCCAGCAATCTTCGGAGGTGTGCACGTAATGGTAGGTAGGAGGCCTGCTAAAAGGTTCGAGTTCTGGGGCTACGTGAAAAAGGTAGATAAAAGTCAAGGAAGCATGACAAGGGAAGAGCTGGCCGCTCTAAAGGACCTCAACAACACAGTTCTCAGAGGAGAAGGGATGGAACTATGGTTCAGAGAGGAAAGGGAGGTGGGCTACACTCCAGTTGACAACATAGGCCTTAGGTTTATCACGGATACTCCACCACAACATACTGCTCCTTCCCCTCATAGATCTTGACCCTCACTATCTTGGATCCCCCTAACTTGGAGTAAAGTTCCTGGGCAAGCATGGTTGAAATATATTCCGCTGTGGGAAAGGGTGCATCTATCACCTTTATCTCCACCCTGAACGGACCTCTTATTTCCAGGGATTGTAGGTCCTTTCTGGGCACTATGAGTTTGTGGTCCCAGGCCCTGAGCGTCTCTGATATGACTCTCCTTAACTCCTCGAAGTTCACCACAAACCCGGTGGACTCATCCACATCCCCCTCAACCTCCACAGACACCACATAGGTGTGTCCATGTATTTGGGAGTCAGCAGGGGATGATAGTGTATAATGGGCCGAATCTATTGTGTAGCCCTCCACTCCCACCTTATACTTCAACCAGGATCCTCCTCATATTTCTCTCGACATGTTCCCATAGGGCCTCCCTTAGGTATCGTATTTCGTCACATATTAGTCTAAGCTCGCCGTCCTTCCTCATGGACTCAAGCACCTTCAACGCCTTCATCAAGGTCCCGAATTCCCCCGAAACTAGGCTTCTCCCTTGGAAAGAGACTTCCTGACCCAACGTGAAATCCCCCCCGTATTCCATCACCTGATATATGGAGTAAGTCACTTGGGATGGATCGAAATTGAATCCTGCCATCCGTTCCTCCACTTCCCTTATTAAGGTGGATACGTTGTCCCTCACTAGCTCCACTAAACTATCCACCACCTCCATCCCTTCCCTGAACTTCTGGTTTTCCAAAAGCTGAGAAAACTTAGTCCTGGATAGACAGGAGGAATTACAGGGGACCTCCTCCATGATGGGCTCAATTATCATTGAAGGCCTCTCATTGAAGTACTCCTCCAAGGCAGTCATGGGAAATAATATTATTCCTACATATAATAGATTGCCGTGGAAGCTCTATCGAAGTTAATTCTAAGGGCATTGGAGGACCTTTTGGATTGGTTCGGAAGGGACGTAAGAGCTGTGCTCGTTGTTCCAGAGGAGAGGCTGGTCCTCATAGTTATGGATGATGTGGAGGAGATATCCGTGACCGCCAGGACCGAGATATGGAGGAAGATCTATGACGGACTCAGGGGAACTGAGGAGTTCAAGGAGGTGGCCCAATCTGAGCCGCCAATAATAATTGGAGTGATCCTAAGTGGAGAGGAACTGGAATATCACTCCCCCAGGGTGATGCAGTGGGTACTTAAGGGTGAAGTGCTGCTTGATCCTGACAACATATTGAATAAGGAAAGAGAAGCTGCGAAGACGGTCAAAGTTAACGGGGAGATCTTAGAACTGGCCCAGGTAAAGGAGGGGGAGGTGTTCGACCTTTGAATAATAGCGCACTAGCTTCAGAATACATGCTTAGGGCAGCGAGATGCATGAAGGAAGCGAAGACTAACTATGAGGAGGGTGACCTGGTGGGGACAATATTGAGGGTGGGAGAGGCTGTGGATTTCTCCGCCAAGGTCGTCCTGGCGCTGTACGGCATCTTCGTCGGTCGAGACTGGGGCACGTTCGCCCTGGAATATCTAGTAAGTAAGGGGAAAGGGGAAGGGATTGCTAGCCTAATTCCAGATATGGAAGAAATCACACAAAAGTTTTTCATGGTCCGCCAGTTGGATGAATCCTCACTTAAGGCCCCCACGGTCATGGCCAGGGACGTGGAAGTTAAGGCATTGCTGGATAAGGCATCAAAGATAGTTGAGGCGGTGGAGAGGACCTTCGACGACTTTCATAGTTGACCTGGACTCAGGTACCTGTGGCTCCGACCCCCTTGAGGCCTTGGAGTACATGAAGGGGGAGGACGTAATATTCAGAGTCCACCGTTCAAGCCCGCTTCTCCCCTTGCTATTGGAAAGGATGGAAGTGGTGGGAGTGGAGGGTGAGCAAGTTTCGTTGAGATTCAAAGATGGATAGGATTATACTCGATCATAAGGTCGTTGATGGGTTATAGGGAGAGGGATGACTACCTATCGGCCTCCATTCTAAACTCCATGTTGAGGGAGGACTCCACTGAGGAACTTATTGATATTCTCAAGGAAAGGATAGTTGCGGTGGTGGGAGCGGGTCCGTCGTTAAGTGAAATAAGGGGATTCCAGGAGGAAAGGATAGTGGCAGCTGACGGTGCCTCCAGATATCTTAGGGAAATAGGGATTGAACCCCACGTGATAGTCACGGACCTGGACGGAATTGAGAGAGCTGACAGGGCATTCTACGTGGTTCATGCGCACGGAGATAATCAACAATTGCTCTGGAAAGTTGAGGAAATGAAGAAGGTTGTCGGTACGTGCCAGGTGTCACCCTTTGGGAGGTTGAGGGTTTTCGGAGGGTTCACAGATGGAGATAGGGCGCTTGCATTGGCCCTTTACGCTGGTGCCAGGAAAGTTAACCTATATGGTATGGACTTCGATTCCGAATTCGTTGGAAAGTACTCTAAACCAGGCCTTACAGACCATATACCGGCGTCCGCCGCCAAGAGGGCCAAGTTAGCAATAGGAAAGAGGATCACGGAGCATTTGCTGGGAACTTAGCAGTGTTTTTATTCGATCTTGTCCTACACTAATGCATGAGTCTAATTCCAAGGCCGTCTAACGTAAAACCAGGAGAGAAATTTGACGTCATTGTGGTGGGGCTTGGGCCTGCGGCGTACGGTGCGGCCCTATACAGCGCCAGATATATGTTGAAGACGTTGGTCATAGGGGAGACTCCAGGGGGACAACTCACTGAGGCCGGAGAGGTGGACGATTACTTGGGACTAATTGGGGTGAGTGCAACTGACATGATAAAGACCTTCTCCGCCCACGTAGCCAAATATAATGTACCCATACTTATGGAGACCGTTGATTCGATCTTCAAGGATGGCCAGGAGTTCGTTGTGAAGACTAAGAGAAAAGGCGACTACAGGGCGAAGGCGATTATCCTTGCCATAGGTGTCAGAAGAAGGAAGTTGGGAGTGCCAGGAGAGGACCAGTTTGCTGGAAGAGGGGTCTCATACTGCTCTATATGTGACGCTCCCCTGTTTAAGGAGAGGAGGGTGGTCGTTGTGGGTGGAGGAAACTCTGCCCTTGAGGGGGCTGAGCTATTGACAAGATATGCGACAAAAGTGTACCTAGTACATAGAAGGGATGAATTCAGGGCCCAGCCTATATACGTGAAGTTGGTGAAGGAGAAACCCAACGTGGAACTTTTGCTTAACTCGAGGGTTACCAAAATAGAGGGAGACAAGTTGGTCAGAAAGGTGACGGTGGAGTCGCTCAAGGATGGCACAAAGAGAGAGCTGGAGGTAGATGGAATATTCATAGAGATAGGTTTTGACCCTGACGTCCAATTCGCCAAGAGGAATGGAATTGAGACGGACGAGTTCGGCTACATAAAGGTGGACGAATGGATGAGAACCAACGTACCTGGAATCTTTGCCGCGGGGGACTGCACTCAGCTCTGGATAGGGTTCAGACAAGTTGTCACTGCAGCAGCTCAGGCAGCTGTTGCCGCACATAGTGCCTACAATTACATTAATGAGACTAAGGGGAACTCCAGTGGAGCTTAGGAAAGGCCTTGAGAGAGTGGCCCTGGAAACAGCCAAGGTACTAAGGGAAGCCAGGCAGGACTCCCTGGATCAGGTGGTTAGAGCTCACGGAAGTGATTACACCAGGAGGATAGATGAAATAGCAGAATCCTCTGTTTTTGAGGGACTAAGGAGGGAGGGATTCGACTTCGATGTGGTCAGCGAGGAATCGGGGAGAACGAGAAGAGGATCAGAGTACACTTTGGTTCTTGATCCCCTTGACGGAAGCATAAACTACTTGGCTGGAATACCTTGGTGTTCGGTGTCAATGGCCGTATACAAGGGAGGAAAATTACTTGACAGCATGGCAGGAGCCGTGGCTGAGGTGTATAGGGACGTAGTTTACTCCTACGATGAACAGGGGGCGTACGTTAATGGCAATGAGGCCAGGAGGAGAAGTTCCCAGGACGTGGTTATTGGCTACTTCAACTCATCTCAATGGGAACAGGCAAAGAAGATACTGGAAAAGTTCCCAGGAGCGAGGGTGAGGAGCTTGGGAAGTGCCTCTTTGGATATGATAAACGTTTGTCTGGGATCCAGTAAGGCCTTCTTTGATCTCAGGGGGAGACTCAGAAACGTAGATGTGTCCGCATCCTCAGGATTCTGTAGAAGGATGGGTCTAACACCAACTGACTACGAGGGTAGAACTCTCCAAATAGACGTGGATGACGTGAGACAGATTCCTAGCCTCGTCCTTCTAGGTTAACTCTACAGAGAGAACGAAAATTATTTTAGTTGTGGTATGGACATTAATTCAGTGAGAGTAGAAATCTTAGGCGTGAAGGGAGGGGTTGGGAAGACAACCATTGCAGTTCATCTTTCCAAGGATTTAGCAACACAGGGGAAAAGGGTGCTTTTTATAGACAAGGACTTCAATGGATGGGGTTCCTCCGCCCTAGGAGTGACGTCTAGGGGGCTACTATGGTGGATAGCCAACGGTGGTCCCAAGGACTTCGTCAGGGAAGTAAGAAGAAACCTAACTGTCCTTAGGTTATACCCCACCTCACCTGAATTCTACGACCTTATGCTAAGGATACATAAGAAGACTGAATTGATGTCAGAGGGAGGAAAAGTATATAAGGAGATCCTCACTAGCGAAGAGTTCGATTATTGCATTGTGGATAACCCGGTAAATACCAGTTCCGAGGATGAAGGGACGAAACACGAAATTCAATTCTTCTTTATGGCTAAGCCCAGAGAAAGACTGGTTGGACTTTTCGTTTCTGACCCTTCCTCCGCTGGATTAAGGGCAACCTGGGAATATCTAAAGGGAAATAGGTCCTGGGTTGACCCCATTGGAATAGTTGTCAACATGATACCACCTCTTCCAGATGAGGTTGAGAGGGTGAGGAGGTGGCTTAAGGAGAACTGCGTTAGGGAAGGACTTAGAATATGTGAGGGGTTGGAGTTCGATGACAGATTGTACGACTACAGAAACTTCGCCAACCCAGAAATAGAGTGGGAGGGGTCAAGAAAGTTGGTAAAGTTACTTAACGAAATGGTGAATTAGGTTCCCTTTGGGCCCCTCTTCAGTGAGGGTCTAACCTTCTCCACGGCATCCACCAGATCTTGGAAAGTTAAGGTTCTTCCTTGATTACCCGCTATCTTCTCCCTTAGAAGCTTAATCTTGGCCTCCCTAGTTACTGCCGCTATGTCGGCACCGGAATATCCTTCAGTCATTTCCGCCAACTTGGTACAATTTAGTGCGTCACATACATCAGTTCCCAGATATTTCTTGAATATCTCAACTCTCTCATCGAGGTTAGGGAGGGGTATGTGTATAACCTTATCGAATCTTCCAGGTCTGAGAAGGGCGGGATCTATTGCCCTTATCCTATTAGTTGTTGCTATTACAACTACCTCCTTGAGGGATCTTATTCCATCCATTTCGGTAAGTATCTGGTTCACCACTTTGGATATCTCGTTACTTTTGCTGTTCCTTCTAGAGGCAACTGCGTCTAGCTCGTCAAGAAGGATTATGCTGGGCTTGTTCTCCCTGGCCCTATTGAAAATCTCCTTTATGGCATTCACCGCACCTTCATAACCCTTATACATTACTTCGGCCCCGCTAAGCGAAATGAGCTTAACCCCAAGTGATTTGGCCAGGGCCCTAGACATCATCGTCTTACCTACCCCCGGTGGACCGTAGAGGAGAATACCCCTTATTGGGGTCACGTTCAATTCCTCCATGAGTCTGGTATATTTGAACTGCATCTCTAGCAGCTCGTAAAGTTCCCTCTTTATGTTACTATACCCCCCGACGCTATTGAGGGTGAGTCTAGAGTCCTCATCCTCCCCCATCTCTCTGCCCTTGAACCTTCTCTCGAAGTCCATCCTGAATTTCTCGTAGTCCTCCAACATTTGCAGGGTTATGCTGGGCTTATACTTCTTCACAACAGATATGAAATCGTCCATGGTTATCTTCCTCTCACCCTTCTCCAGGGCCTCGCTGGCCACCTTTCTGGCCACCTCCTGGCAGAGATTTGCCAAGTCGGCTCCGCTGTACCTCTCCGTCATGTCCACTATTTTGTTCAGGTCCACGGACTCGTCAAGCGGTTTATCTGAACAGTGAAGGGAAAGTATCTGCTTTCTAGCCTCCCTATCTGGAGGACCCACAAATATGACCTTATCGAACCTTCCAGCCCTAAGGAGTGCCTTGTCAAGGAGCTGTGGAACGTTGGTGGAGCCCACTATTATGACGCTATCGTCACTTTGTAGACCGTCTATCTCAGATAGCATGAGTGAAAGTAACCTTGGTGTAACTGAATCCCCAGTGTGGCTCTCTCTCTTAGTACCGATTGTATCTATTTCGTCAAAGAAAAGTATGCATGGAGCCGTCTTCCTGGCGCTGGCGAAGAGTTCCTTTAGCCTGGCCTCGCTTTCCCCGTACCACTTACTCATTATATCACTGACATTGACGTAGAGGAAGTTCAGTTTAGACTCCGTGGCAAGGGCCCTCATCATCAGGCTCTTTCCACAACCGGGAGGTCCAAAGAGAAGTATACCCTTAGGCGGTTTGAGACCATACTTCTTAGCAATATCCCTATTCTTCAAAGGCAATTCCATGTATTCCCTTATTTCCTTCTTAACGTCCTCATAACCGCCGACCGACTCCCAACTTATGTCACCTGCCCTTTTCTGCTGCCTCTGTTTGGACCTAGGCTCCTGTGTCCTCTCAGCTGAAATGAACTTGGATGTATATCTCCTTGTGGCGTAGACGAGGACTCCAACTCCAAAGGCTAGGGAAAGAGCAATTGTTAAGTACTGATCTACCAGACTCAACTCTAGTTAGTATTGTGTATGGATCTTAAAATATGTTATTTAAAGTGGCTGACGTTTCAGGTCATGAATCACCTGTTGAGCAGCATTGTAGCCTGGAGCCCCAGTAACCCCTCCTCCTGGATGGGTTCCAGCCCCACAGAGGTAAAGTCCATTTATCAGTGTGGAGTATCTACTCATCCTAGGAATCGGTCTGAAAAGGTAAAGTTGGTCCGGAGTCATCTCGCCATGGAAGATGTGTCCCTCCCATATGCCGAATCTCCTCTCCAGATCCAAGGGGGTCAATACTTCATAGCGAGCCGGCTTAAAATTGGGGGCATACTCCCTGACCTTGTCCAGCACAAGTTCACCGTATTCATCCTTAATGTCATCTAGGTCCTTAGCGTAGGGTAAGTATTGTCCAAATATGGAAAAGGAGAACTTCCCTGAGGGTGCCACTGTGGGATCGAGAGCGGACTGTATATTTATGGATAGCCAAGGTTCCCTGGACTTACCGAGGGAAACTGCGTCAGAATAGGCTCTCTCCACGTACTTGACCTCAGGCATTATGAGGATCGAGGAGGAATGTTCAGGACTAAGATGCTTTCCTTTACCGAAGTCTGGAAGCTCCTCCAGATAACCCACCAACTTAAAGGAGGTACCTCTGGACTTGATTGACGAGATCCTCCTCAAAAGAGAGGGATCTATCTCGGCGTTCCTCAACATCTTTAAGAATGTGGTCTTTGGGTCAGCGTTGGATAGGACAACCTTGGACTCAATGATCCTCCCATCCCTCAACTTCACCCCTGTAACAGAATTTCCCTTGACTAATATCTCGTCCACCTCCGCGTTGGTAAAAATTTTCACCCCCATTGACCTTGCAGCTCTCTCCATGGCCCTTGTAACACCTCCCATTCCCCCCTCTACGTAACCCCACGCCCCCTTCACTCCATTAACCTCGCCCAATACATGATGTGCAAGCACGTACGCCGTACCTGGGGCAGAAGGTGGGAGGAAAGTTCCCACCACGGAGTCCTCTATGAGGGCGGAGATTAGCTCCTCAGACTCAAACCTCTCTCTTAACATGGACTCAGCGTCCTTGAGGAACACTTGAGCGAACTCCTCCAGGTTCTCAGAGAGAAGTCCAGAGAGGGACGGTAACAGGGACTTAACATCGACAGGAGGAGACAGCATTAGTAGGTCGAATAAATCGTAGAGTTGATCCCAGAACTTAACCCATCTTGGATATTCCAAGGCGTCCTTCTTGGAGAACTTTGATATTTCCTTCGACGTTTTTTCAGTGTCGGACCATATGGAAAGTGACTTCGCGTTCCCAAGGGGTAGGAAAAGCCCAGGATCCTTCATGTAAACCTTAAGACCATTCTCGTAAAGGCGGAGATCCCTGATCACCTTCGGCCTCAACAAACTGAGAACGTATGCCCCTGTGCTCACACGCACTCCAGGCCAGAGCTCCTCGGAGACACAGGCACCGCCTACTAACTCTCTTCTTTCCAAAAGGGCAACGCTCATTCCCTCCATGGCCAGATAGGAGGCCGCAACTAGGCCATTATGGCCGCCACCAACTACCACAGCATCAAACTTCACTTAGAAGCCCTCCTCAATATGACTACAAGGACTAACGCTAAGGCAATCAGGCCTATTGCAACGTAAGAGGAGGTTTCTATTAACTGAGCCAGTGCCATAATTATCCTATGAATAACATGTTCTTAACCTCTGCGGATGGATTTGCCCCCTAAAAGAAAGAGATAGGGAGTACACAAGACGGATAGAGCCTCCATGATTCGGCTTAATTATGACACTAATATATTAATACAAATTAAAAATTCTTTAATCTTCCTCGGACACTCCCTCTGTGGGCCTAATGACGTATTTCAAAAAGGCGAAACCGGCCAAACCCAGCAGGACCAGAATAACTGTGCTCAATATTGCAAATTGGGCCACATCCATTTTACTCACCTATGTAAACGTAGGGACTTAAAAGGTCCTTTATTACACTTACGTTGGCCTGGTACGTTAAATCTTCTCCAGATATCAGAAGGGTATAATTTCCCTCACTCAGATGAGGGATTGATATTAACATGGAGGAATTAGTTGGCACGGTATATGACGCGTCCCCCATAATTACCGTTAAATTGAATGATTCCTTATTGTAGACCGTTAAGTTCAACGTCCAATTGAATGGGATATATAATATGACACCGTTGTTGGTGGTGCCATTGACCTTTCCTTGACTTACCACCAACGAAGCTAGGGCAGTTTGATTTACCTGAACCTCTCCCAATGGCTGGCCCACATATTTACTGAAAGGAGACGGATAGGCCCTAAACGGAGGGGAAGATGTGGCGATCAGGTTGTAAGAGATGAAGGCAGCCATGACCGCGGTCCCCAGGAATATTATAAGTAGAACCGCCAAACCTGCCTTGGTCATTGTTCCACCTCTCCAGAGTAATATTTCATCACTAGCCACCTTGTGACCATGGAGAATGCAGGTACTGCCATAAGCACAAACCCTATTCCTCCTAGCCAGGCGAATATGGTCATGGTCTGCATGTACGGTAAGAACTCCACAGGGTAGGCTATCTCCCTCCTTATTAGTCCCTGATATCCGGCCGCCATCATGGCGAAACCGACCACGAGAAAGGAGCCAAACCAAAGCAGCAATCCTGCCCTTATGGACTTGAGGCTGAGGTTGGAGAGCGGAGCTATTCTGCCGAAGGCGTTCAGGAATTGGTCGATTATTATGCCCATTGATCCGAGAATTATGATGGTCCATATCATGAGGTGGAAGTGTCCCACCACGTAGTAGGTGTTATGAACTATTGGATTTAGGGCGTTCTCTGGTAATATAAGGGCTGGAATACCCGCTATGATGAATCCCAAGAGTGCCAAGAAGTAGGCTAGACCCCTAATGTCACTGAAGTCGTACCTCTTAGCGAGGAAAATGGTTAACCCGAGGTTTAGGACAGTTACTCCCGATCCCGCAGCAAGTAACAAAGTGCTCGCATTCACGAATCCCCTTATCCAAACAGGTAGTGGCCAAACCAACATGTGATGGGCCCACACAAGCATTGTGAAGACGAAGAGAAGGAAGAGGTTCCACCGTGCCCACTTTTCGCTGAAGAGCTTACGACCAGCGAATTTGGGGATGTATGCGTAGAGGGCTCCAAAAACGGCGAAGGGAACGAAGTAGACCACCGGATGACCCCACATCCAGAAGAGAAGGAAGGCTACAGTGGGATTAACGTAAACGTGGGCCAGAATCCCAAGTGTGTACCACATGAGGGTGGCCATCAGAAAAGGCGTCGTGAATACTATCATCGCTGTGAAAGTAAGGGCATATGTGGGGAATATGGAGAGTTTGCCCTTATTCCTTCTCGTCCTTATCCCGTCGAATACAGTTATACCTGCTACGGCGGTAATACATGCCTCAGTAATGAACAATCCTATGTAGGTAAGTGCTATTGCCGGACCCGAGTAAAAGTTGAATGTTGTCTGAAGGAGTCCTAGTGGAGGGGTAATGTACCAAGAGGTCATTGGACCTCCAGCCAGAGCTATTACCATGCCCAAGTTCGCAAGCCAGAAAAGCACGTTAACTAGATTAAAGTGAGTTAGCTCCATTCCTTCCTCCTTATACATGGCATACATCCCTATGCCTATGGTCAGAAAGGGGACAAGGATATACATTGCCACATAGCCATGTAAGGTAAGGAGGGAGTAGTAGATCGGGGCTATTGCCTCGGTGTTGTAGGGATTTAGTAATATGAGCCTAAAGAAGAGAGCTGCGAGACCCATGACCGCCAACCAGACCAATCCAGCTGCAGTGAACAGGATGGAGGTACCCAACGTAGTTTGGGAGAAGTACTTTCCAGTTAGCTGCTGCAACTTTATGGCCGGGGACCAGGGTAACCTAATGGAATCCTTTATTGACACTCAGATCACCTCAACCGTACCATTCATGAAAGAGTGACCTATGCCACAATATTCAGAACATCTCCATGTATAGTTACCTGGGGTGTTGGGGGCATAGAAGAAAACGTAGGAAAGTGTGCCAGGAACTATATCCACATTGACAGTGCCAGAAGGTAGCTTTAGTAAAAATCCATGAACCACATCCCTGGAATGAAGTACGACCAGTACAGGTTGTCCTGGCTTGGCCACTATGACGTCTGGAGTATACCCCCACTGATAAGCCGTAATGTTCACCACCAAGGTGCCGTTAGGTAAAGGCCTGGGTACGCCCGAGGCCAATGGTAGACCGAACCTGTAATTAGTTGATGTGCCACTCACAACTTCCTCCAAGCTCCACGTGGCGAATATACCTACCAGAACTAGAAGGACTAGAAACCAAGTTAACTCCCCATGCTTCTTTATCCAACTGGCGGCACCCATACCCATCATTAAAAGCTACCTTCCATATATTTTAAGTTTTGTGTAGCTTATCTAAAACAGGAGAAAACCGTATAAATACTTAAACTTAGTAATGAGACTTTACTTTTCTCTCAAAAGTCTGAAAGAAAGTTGAGGTCTTAGACTTAGCGCCTTGTTAAGGTGTGTTAGAGATATGGCCAAAACAAATATGGATAAAATGGGTAGTCCGAAGTAAACTAACCAGAAGTAGAGGGGAGAAGCTAGAACAGATAGTATTGTGGAGGTAATTGAGGCCACGGACGCAGCGATTGACACTAATAGGACGGTGGGAATGGCTAGGCAACAAGAAGTCGCGGAAACTGCGGCGAGACCTGGAAGGAATCCAATCGCGCTAAGCTTAGTTTTACTAAGGGCCTTCCTTAACTTGAGGGAAGCACTGAGGTTAGCCGCCAGAAGCGACGCAACAAGAAAACCGACGAGGAGTTGAAATGGAGTGAGGGAGGGAAGAAATGAACCCTGAACGAACCATAGGGCCGGGCTCTCTGAGTCCACGTAAGGCATGTCAATCAACGTCCCAGAGGGGTAGGAGAAGCCTATCCCAAATCTAGAGGGGAGCACGGGAGGCGGAAGGTAGCCCACCACAAGGAAACTAAACAGGTAATAGTGGAAAATAAGATAAGGGAAAAAGATGAGGAAGAATGTCCTATCCCTCCACCTTGAAACGTTTCTAAGGGTCCATCTAATTAAAGGCAAACTGATGGCAGAGAAGAACAGTATGGAAGAGACTGCCTGAAGAAGGTCCGCATGGGTTTCCAAAAACAATTGGTAGCTCAACAAAGAGATAAGGAAAAAACTAATTGAGAGGATTGGAGTCCCCCTCAAGGAAATCAGTCCTTATAATATTGTTTGTAGATCACAAATATTACAGCACCCAGCAGAAATATTCCAAGTCCACCTAGCCAACCAGGAATAAACTCCACCGAGTTAGTACCTAATGTTCCCAACGCCTGAGCCATCACGAACACGAAAACGGCCCCTACGATTATTAGTATTGGAAGTGCGACCTTCCCATAATCTGTTGGCTGAGCAGGGCGAATCTGTCCAACGGCCTGAGGCACTGCGCCTGCTCTAAACTTTACTGCTAGATAAACTAGACTTCCCATGAATACTCCGAATAGAATGGCCGCCAGGAAGTATGTTATCCCCCAGAGCTGCTGAACATAGTCACCGGTGGGCGATGAAACAATGTAACCCAAGTTACCGAAATCTCCTACCACCATGAAAACGGCGAAGAAGAGCATGATTGTAAAGAACCAGAGAACGTAATCGAAGGGTTTGAGCTTAGGGCCATTCTCCACATCAATCACCCTGAGGAATTTGATGGAGTCACGATCAAAATCCCCTTCATTGTGTAATGTCCTGGGCCGCAGAATTCAGCACAGTATATGGGATAGGTCCCCGGTTGGTTCACCTCAATGTACATATGATAGGTGTAACCAGGTATTGCCTCAAGTTTGTAACCTAAGTCAACGAAGTAAAGGGCGTGTATGACGTCGTCTGAAGTTACAAGGATCTCATAGGGCTTACCTGCCTGAAGTACCAGCTTATCTGGCACGGTAGTTCCATTAGGATACTGGAATAGCCAGACGTATTGTTTTCCTATTACCTTTATGACGGTCGGATCTTGATGTTCATAAGTCCCGTAATAGATGTTAAGGTAGTAGTGGTAGGATAGTAAGCCAAGGAAAGTCAGGGAAGCTACCGCGAATACTATTGTGGCGATTTCCGCATACCTTCCTATCTCTGTCATCTCTGATCACCTAGGAAGTTCACATAGATATATAATAACATGGAACCTAGGATAAGGTCGGTCCCAATCAGCTGGCCTCCCTCAAATTGTAGAATGGTGGTGACACCACCCTCAGAAAGGACAGTTATCAACCTGAAGGTTATGTATGCGATCAGTATTAGAAGAGTTATGGCTGAGAACTCCAAGCTCCTCAACAATACCTTTGGATTAATCCTACTAGTTGTGGCGGAAGCCATTGACCTGTTCAAGGCCTTGGATGATGAGAAGCTTCTCCAGAAAGTTGTACCACTTCCCTGAGACTCCGTGTTTCTTGATTGTAGGAACCTCAAAGTGGGCATAATAATAGCAAAACTTAGGAGAATTATGAGACCGTCTACCTCCACTCCAATGGGTCCAATGTCCTTACCAGGTGTGAGTCCAGCCCAGACGCTGTTCACTATGAACATGGCTATGAAGGCCGCACCCAGGGAAATGGCCGCCGGTCTCATGACGGGGTGCGGAGCTTTATGTCTAAAGATGTATTGGTCTATGAAAGGAAATAGAGCTGTCACTGCCGCCCAGGCCAAGAATATGTCTGAGGCTAACGTTGGTGTCACCGACTTAAAGAAGAAGTAAACGAAGAGGAAGTACCAGTCAGGAATTGGAGGAGTCTGTGCTGCCAAGGCTGGGTTATAGGCGGGCATGAGGTACTTGAGTCCGGACACTGTTGCCTGGATATTGAAGGGATCTATTGAGGAAATAAGGAATATAATTCCAAACACCATCATCATGGTCATAACTATCATGGCGAAAGTTCTGGTTAGGGGCTGAAGTTTCCAATTGGGATCGTTTCTAAGCTTGTCCGGATATTCATCTAAGAGTTCAGGCATGTTAGGTTGTTTAGTGGAAGGAGGAGTCAGTCCATGCTTCTCAAATATATACATATGAAGACCAAGGACGGCACCTATCAGGAATCCCACTATCCAATGGAATACGAAGAACCTTTGAATGAGGGGATCAACGTCACTGGCTATTCCTGGTAGCGATGGGAGAAGAGTGAAGGTAGATATCAATGAACCAAGGTTAAAGGGCATGTAAGTGAAAAGGTTGAGGCCGGTAGTAGTGGCCGTCCAGGAGATTAAGTTGTAGGGAAGGGAATAGCCAAGGAAGGCCTCAGTGAGGGTTAGTCCAGCCAGAAGTGAACCAACTATCCACATGATCTCCCTGGGCTTTCTATAGGCACCTTCTATGAAGTTCCGGGTCATGTGTACAAGAAGGAAGAACACCATGGCGTAGGCACCCCAACTATGTAGGCTGAAAAGTAGCCCTCCATAGGGAACATTCTGTATCAGGAAGACCGTGGACTTGTATGGATCACCAGGCACATAGTAGACGGCAACTAACATTCCAGATATTACCTCGAAGAGGAAGGAACCGAGAACAAAGGAACCCAACCAGTAGTCTAACCTGAAACCATACCTGGGTGAAGGTCTTAGAGTGTGGCCATATATACCCATCCTCTCATCGAGCCAATCCAATATCTTATCCAGGGTCGTCTTAGATTGTTCTTCCACCATTTCATTCACCCTTTATGCAGGCTGGATTGGAGGGGACGGAGTAGCCGTTGTATCTTGGGTCATACAGTAGATTACTACTTGGCATAGTCCTTGGTACGGCTTCCGAGAAGTAGGGACCGTTATTTCCCACCGCATATATGTCGCCTGTGGAATCGTCATACTCCAATAGTACCGCTGGTAAGGGTCTTGGCGCCGGCCCTCCTACCACTATACCACCCTCGTCTAGCTTGTACATAGACCCGTGGCAGGGACAGTGAAGTATGGAGGTGCCCGGATTTAGTCCTGGGTTTGCTGGACTACTCGTAAGTACCTGGGCAGGAAGTTGGCAACCTAGATGAACGCAGACCGCACTGAATGCACATATGGAATTGTTGGGCCCCACTCCACTTATTTCTTTGAAGTTTTGATTTATGGGAAAATCGCCATAGTAGGGGTTCTGGAAGGAGACATCCTTATTCCCATTTAACTTGCTGAAATCGATGAGGAAACAGGGTTCATTTGTTAGTGGATAGGCGAAGAAGAAGACGGGGCAGGAACCTCCTAGGTCACTAACGTTAGCAACCTTGAATTTGGGGAAACCGTTGAGTCCATTCTTGTTGGATGTTACGTAGTATTTTGATGATAAGCTGGGAAGTTCCTCGTAATAGAAACCCATATAGTCAAACACAGGCTTCACTAGGGGGACTACAGTAAGGGCTCCCCCTGCTATAAGGGTAAGTCTAAGGAAGTCTCTCCTATTCATCATCCCAAATTGTAGTATGGGGGTTTTTTAATTTTGCCTCATTATAATTAACAGGCCCTTAGATTATCATTCCATGAATATGGAAATATGTTTTGTTAGATTCTCACGTTGAAACAGGGAATTAGTTACTTAACATGTACTGACAATGAACGCACCTCTTTAAGTACCCACTTAAACGCGGATGATGTTACCATGAAGAATATTAAGGTCCCACTACCACTTTTATTTGATTTTTCCACATATCATAAATAGTAGTTATGGACACTTTAACCCTTGTGGAAGTATATATTCATTGATAACTCCGTTAATCAAATATCATATCTCTATAATTATATTTGTACATAATTTTTATATGCTTAGTTGGTGGCCTTTCATCTTTTCGCACTAGAGACCCCGTCCGTGAGGGCGGGGAGCTAAGTATAAATGTGAATTTAGGATTAAAAAAGATTGGGATGTTCCCTGAAAGCAGAAGTTAAAGTAGCAGTACAGGGGAAGATTCTGAACCCTAACAAAGAGAAGAGGCATAAACTAAACGTCGT
>JAFMDM010000022.1 GCA_017857195.1 Methanobacteriota archaeon | reverse complement strand
AGATTGAAGCAAATGCTCGGATTTGAGGGGACGGTGATAGCCGTTGGAGATAGCGAGAACGACTTCCCCCTTTTCAAGGCGGCCGATATTAAGGTAGCAGTTGCCAACGCCCTCCCGGCTGTAAAGGATGTAGTGGACATGGTTCTGGACAAGGAGAATGGGGAGGGAGTGGCGGAGTTATTAAGGATGATTTCCTCGGGTTCACTCAGGATTTAGAAGGGGCAAAAATTTAGGGGAAGCTTGCATCCACTCACCTATGATAGCAGTAACAGACGAGGGGTCCCTAACTAGAGCCCTAGTCCCCAATCTAGAGGATGAAGTAAGGGTAGTGGACACCCCATGGCAAGTTAGAGAGGACAAGCCAGAGTTCCTGATTCACACCTATGAGGTAGGATATGGACAACAGGACAGATCGGAGATGTGGAACGTCAATGTATGGAGGGTGTTGAACTTGGCAAGGGCTGCCAACTCCGTTGGTGCAACCAACGTTTTCTTCTCGACCTTCATGATTTTCGATGGGAAGAAGGGAATGTACACGGAGAATACTCCCCCTTCACCTCTCAACTACTACGGAATAACCAAACTGACAGGCGAGTCCGCCGTGGCGGCCTTGGGCAACTACCTCATTCTCAGGGTGGGTCTACTTTACGGAATTCAGAGCTCTCTGTTTGCGCCGGCTTTGAGGAACATGATGGTTAACAGGAAGGCCCTATGTCCCTCCAAGTTTTACGTTAGTCCCATAGGCGTTAAAACGTTCTCCAGATTGGTAGGTGAACTGATTAGGTCCAGGGTGAGAGGGATATTTAATGTAGCAACACAGAGGGTCGACTTTCATGAGTTCTGTCGTAAGGTGGGGGACATTTTGGGCACCACTCCTATACCCGCTGGGAGCTCAGGAAGAGATTTCTCCCTGGACGTTTGGTTACTTAGCACACTAGGGATAAAGGTGTCCATTAACTACGACGTAGCTACGATGTTCGGAGGGAGTTAACATTAAGGTTTAAAGAGCAGTTTCATATAATATGTTATCATTAGAATAATTTAAACTGATTCTACTATGTCAGGCCTCAGAGAGGGTTTTAGGATAGATATGGAGAGGGAAAAATATAGAACTGTAGTTATACATACAGAGTAAGATACTCTTAGTCCAAGGTAAAGATTAAATGGTGGAAATGAAGGGACTGTTATGAAGAGCGTTTACATGGACATGGGAGAAACCCTAGTGAGTTTCAAGCCAAGATACCACTACCCCGTTTATCTTAAGCTAAGACAAATGGGATTTCAGGTAACCGAAAGGAACGTCTTCAGGGCAATATCAAAACAGTTAGGTGCAAGACACTTTCCGGATCAGGACGGATTATCAAAGATCGATTTCAGGGAACTAATGGTCAGCTTAGGCCTTGTACCAAGGGAAGAAGTAGTTAGAGAAATGGAGAAGCTAAACCTTTTGTCTAACAGCTTTGAATTGTTTCCCGACTCCATTGATTTCCTTAAGCACGTTAAGTCGTTAGGCGCAAAGGTGATCATGGTAACCAACGCTACCAGTTCCTTCAATAGGATAGTTAAGAGCCTAGGGCTTGAGGCGTTCCTGGACGGTATAGTGGCGTCATGCGAAGTAGGAGTAATGAAGCCCCATCCTCGCATATTTAGAAAGGCCATAGAAGTGGGAGGGGAAGGAGTATTCATAGGGGACATATATGAGGTGGACTACCTGGGCGCGACTAGGGCAGGACTGACTCCCATCCTAATAGACAGAGAGAATTTTTACGACGATATTTCTGCCACCAAGGTGAGGGACCTATTGGAGGCAAAGAACCTAGTAGAAGAGATGTTGAAAGAGTAATAGAGTTAGTACCTAAATTTCAGAATCCAACAATAGAACTCGAACAATACCTAACGCCGTCCACTCTGGTCTCCCAACTTATATGGACCGCCTATATGAGAGGACAGGTTAGGGGAAAGAGGGTAGTGGACCTTGGATGTGGGACAGGCAGGTTCTGTGTTGCAGCGGCCTACTTAGGGGCGGAGTGCATATGTGTAGAACTCGACGTGAGGAACTCATATCATCTAAGAACCGTCCAGTGGAACAATAAAATTAACATAGTGCAAGCCCAAGTTCCAAAGGTGGGACTGAGGGGGGATCTCGTTGTACAGAATCCCCCGTTTGGAGTGAAAAGGAAACACGCTGACTTAGAGTTCCTATCCCTCGCCCTGAAGATCGCTCCAGCAGTATATTCCATACATAAGGATAGTCCAGGCCTCAGGACGAGGTTGAAAAGACTGGCTCAAAGGGAGGGCTTTTCCCTAGAGGCCTTGGAAGAGGCCTACCCCCTGAGGGCTCAATATCCTCACCATCGAAGAGTTATGAGACAGGTCAACGTTTTAATTGTTAGAATGGAGAAACAAATGAACGAGAACTCAAGATAGAGAACCATGCCGATCCTGGAATGCGATGCAAAGCGATCAGATATAGTTATTGAAGAAAGGTATATCCTTAAGAGACATATCTCATATCTTGAGAATGCGGAAGACTAAGATCATAGCAACTCTCGGTCCAGCCAGCGAGAGGTTAGTAAACAATCTGGCTAGATACGTCGATGTCTTCAGGGTTAACATGGCCCACGGCACAGTGGAAAGTAGACGTAAGTATGTCGAGATGATCAGGTCGACTAAGGCAGCCCTCCTCATGGACTTACCAGGACCCAAACTGAGGATAGGAGAGATAAAGGGAATGATAAAGTTGAGGAGGGGACAGACCGTAACCTTCTCCAGAAAAGGGGAGGGAATTCCTGTTAATGAGGACCTGTTCTATAATTCTTTGAAGGAGGGGAGCGTCGTCCTCCTTGCGGATGGATTGATAAAGGTGAGGGTCAGGTACGTTTCGCCTGAAGAGGTTAAGGCCATAGTGGTTGATGGTGGAATCCTAACGTCCAGAAAGGGAATAAACATACCAGACCTCAAGACCAGTCCAGGACTGACAGAGAGCGACCTAGAGGCACTGAAGGAGGCCAACTCCCTAGGGGCTGATATGATAGGACTATCCTTCATCATGTCCCCCAAGGAAGTTCAAGAGGCTAGAAGCCACACGAAGAGTTTCCTAGTGGGAAAAATAGAGAAGAAGGGTTCACTAAAGGAGTTGGAGGGAATAGTCAAGGAGTCTGACGCTATAATGGTAGCCAGAGGGGACCTGGGAGTTGAGGTGGGATTGGAGATGCTCCCTTTGGTGCAGGAGAAGGTCATAAGGACCGCCAGAACTTACGGAAAACCAGTGATTTTAGCTACCCAAGTATTCGAATCAATGGTATCAAGCCCAACTCCCACTAGGGCAGAGGTGGTGGACGTGGCCAATTCCATAATAAAGGGAGTGGATGCCATAATGCTAAGCGATGAGACGGCTGTGGGATCTAATCCTCTGCGAGCTGCCCTCTATCTTGGCAGGACCATAAGGAAGTTGGAAAAGGTGGTTAGGCCTAACGGAATTAAGCCTGCAGATGTAGGTGACGCTATTGCTTACGCTGCGGTGGATGCGGCCAGTCTCTCAAGTGCGAAGGCCATTGTGGCATACGGTGGTGACGGGATGGCAGCCCTAAAGGTGGCTAAGTTCAGGCCAAGAGTACCAATAGTGGCATTAGTGAAGGACGGCGCTCATAGGTTTAAGACTGTTTGGGGAGCAGTCCCAGTCAGAGTGGAAAGCACAACAAATCTCACCTCATATATTGACTCTAAGTTAAAGGAATTGAAAATATGTAAATCAGGAGAGATTATAGTCTTGTTATCCAGCGAGGAGGGAACGTTAGAGGCCGACTCCCTCAAAATACACAGGGTTAGTTAGCGTGAAAACATGTGGTTCTGACGAGGATCTAGGTCCCCAACTTAAAAGAAAAACTTTCCGCCTTATTGACGTTTGAATTTGTAGTTCAAGGGAAAATCCTCTCTCCTACAGAACGTGATTCTCTTTCTCGAGGGTTTGGTGTGAATAGTAGAGTAAAGGAGTGAATATGATGAGTTTTAGAAAACCCTAAGGGCTCCGTGAAAGTGACTTCCTGAAAGGAATTGAGAGATACATTCGTAATCCCCCTTCAACAACAGATACTATATGAACTTCACAATCTGTTCCAGCCCTCGGCTATCCCCTGCTGTGGATATTAGGACCCCTTGGACTCCAGAGTGCCTCAACGAATCTAGTACATCCCTTAGCTCCTCTATGGAGACGTAAGGTTGATTCATTAACTTCACTGTCTCATTGTTCCTCTCCGTCTTCACAATAAGATAAGGAATTAATTTCTCCTTATCTAGCTCCCTGAGCTCGTCGGCTCCACGAACCCTTAGTACCAGGAAGAAATCTCCCCCACCTGAAAGTCTTTTCTTGAGCATTGATAGCGGATAACGGAGACTAAGTAGAAGTCCCACCTTCACCTCAGGTCTAACCGACTTGATAAGACCAAATCCCTCCTCTGAGGACATAGAGTTCACCTCCCTTCCAATTTTTGGAGGATCACCTCTGGTTAACGCCAACTCCAGTCCCCAAAATTTCGCAGTCTTGGCGAGGGAAGCAAGGAAGAGTTCCCCTACATCCACCAGTCTTTGATTTACAATTATCCTTTTATCTTCTAATAACAATCTGGCCATTGGAGCGATCGCTAAGGGATGGATAGAAGGAAGACCCACCGGAGAGTCAGGAAAATCGAAACCATCAAATGCGGAAAGTCCAGTCAATAGTTTCGAGGTCTTTTCGGCCGTTGATTTGGGGTGTATCTCCGCTAGGATCTGCATTCCAACGCCATCACTGTTGAGCAGTTAAAAGGAAGACTTACCTAACTCCCTCCTAAATATTCCTGTAAGTGTTAGGATGAACTTGATGGGAAATGAGAGATATAGAATAAAAAAGTTCTGCAAAACTCATTCGGGGGGAATCTCCTTATACACCAATGAAAGGTCTATTCCCTTTTTCTGATTTGCGAACCTAGCGTAGAGGTAAACCAATAGACTTCCCACCAAGGTTATCCCAACGAAAAGAGCAGTCACGGGATTGACACCTGTTCCGTCAAAGAATCCAAACGCGGGATTCACGCCGGCCTCAATGGTCAGGAATAGGAAGTATATTGATGATAGTACTCCTGCTATCTTCAACCCGCTGTGTCCATTTCTCCTGCCATAGACTACAGAGGCTATGCTTACAACCAAGAAGTATAGAGAGCCAAGAATCGTGGCACCGTATAACGCCACAGCACCCTGGGTTGACAATACAGGAATGGCGAGGAAGAGCAGGGTTATAATTAAGTCCAACAGGTGCGCATAGACTGGAGACCCCTTTGAATTGACAGTGGAGAATTTCTCCGGTAGAACCCTATCAAAGGACATTGCGAAGACGTACCTGGAGAACACAATGACACCATAGGCCAATATATATACCTCCCATGCAAACAATCCCAGTCCCAAGAACCATTGAAGCACCGGGTTTCCGGCAAGGGTCATTGCCACAGTCCAGAAATTATAGATTCCAGTGGGGTATAGCGAAGCGTTGAAGCCATAGCCAGCCACAACGTCCATGAGGAGGAAGGAGCCGGTCACAATCAATGCAGTCAGAACTAGGGACACAATTACGTTGTACTTCAGCACCTTCCTTCCCTTGAACTCAGACGCCACAGCTGGCCCTGCCTGCATCCATGGGTAGGTGAATAGGGCGAAGAATGGAAGCATGAGCAGAGTGGCGACTAGGCTGAATGAGGGACCACTATAGGGTTGAACAGTTGCGCCTGTTGATTTTATAGCGTTAATCAGCGGCGTTATGGAGGTGTGAAAGTTACCTGCTGAAGCGGCTATTATGACTATGGCAGCTATGGTTGACGCGAGAGAGAAGGCGCCAAGTGCCGTAACTATGCTGTAGCCCCACCTTGCTCTCACTATGTTTAGACCTATAATTATTCCAAATATGGCAGCTGAAATGCCGTAGATTATTAAGGACTGCTGGAGCGTGGGGGTCATGGCAAAAGGATTCACTACAACGTTGTTAGCCAAATAGAGGAGGGATGTGGATTTATCCAATGTACCTATTGTCCAAAATACTGTGTTCAGGGCCGACGAGGCGAAATAGGCTGTTATTGCGAAATAGGCCAAGGACTCTATCATGACTGCCAATGCCATGACGCTGCCTATTCCTCCTCCCAATGTCCTGGAGACCCATACATAGTCACCTCCCGTTCTAGGCATTCGTCTGCTCAGAACTGTATAGATGAAAGCTTGGGGTAGGGCTAAGAGAAATCCTATGAGCGATGCCAGCCAGAGCACAGACCCTTGCTGGATATAAGGCGATATGGAGGTGAACAGCGCCAAGCCAGCCGACATGTTGCCCACATTTAACATAACAGCATCAACCATGGAAACATCCTTGACTAGACCTGACGACTCTCTCAAGAAGAGTTTTGATCTCTCCATTTAATTGCCCGTGATAACGGATATTGTGCTAGTTTATATATTTTTCTATTCCTTCTGCTCTTCTATTTACTTCACTATGTAAATGGAGTTTTTGATCTCGACACAATAATCGGGTGGAAAGGGAGCTGTGTTGATTTCCTTTCCACACGTGCTGTATGACAAAAAGCTCAAATATGTAGTACGAAGGAATGCAGCGTAAAGTTAATTAAAGTGTCAGTTGACACACGAATTATGCCAACGGTAAAGTTCAAGTACAAGGGGGAAACCAAGGAGGTAGACATATCTAAGGTTAAGAAAGTATGGAAAGTGGGAAAGATGGTGTCCTTCACCTACGATGACAACGGCAAGACTGCCAGAGGAGCTATATCAGAGAAGGACGCCCCCAAGGAACTTCTGAACAAAATGGGTAAATAGATTTTTCCATTCTTTTTATTCACTTTCTTTCAATTAAGAGTTAATGAAACTCTATCTGGACGCATTGTTACCATAGATTCTGAGCCTCCTCTTTCTTCATAGTCGTGACCTAAGTGTACTTTACTCCACAAACCATACTTTCTGGAAGGGGCTTCTCCTTTTGCCATTAAATAACATTGAAATCAGGACAATACCACCGAACCTATGCAACCCTCTGGGGCGAAGGATGAAATAGGAGCGCATAATGTGAAATAATTCACACGAGAAGTACTCCCCTAACATATAGCGTAAGGATAATTATACCCAATCCTGCCAATACTGCCAGCAAGTTGACCATGGGATTGTCATATCTGAAATGAGCTAAGGCAAACCTACTCCATCTCCCCTTCTTCTTGACGTAAATTCCTCTCTCAGTGAAAATATCCAGAAGTAAATGACTTGGTCCTGAGAGAAGTCCCATCAGAGGAACAGCCCATAACACAACACCAGAAAAGTAGAGTAGGAGAAATATGAAAAGGGCAGGAAGGAATCCCCACATAACGCTTCTAGGCAACGTGTGAGTCATGGGGGTCCTTCTAACATACCCCCATCTTACCTCATGTCCCAATCTATCTATTATTAGGTTAGACGCCACAGATAGAATACCAGCCATCACTATTCCTTGAAGTGGGGAAACGTTTACCCCCAAAGGAAAGAGAACACCCATGGTAAACACGTAATGTGTTCTTAATCTCACTTTGCAGATACCCTCCTAGCCTTTTTAAAGGAGACTTATTCATAAATCGTTGTGAACTACTGGTTAGTGCCAGTTCAGGAGGACGTCTGGGAGGTCATAAAGGAGACTAAGATCTACGGCATCGATAAGGACATCAGAGAAATTATCAGACCTGGTGATAGATTAGTGTTTTATGTAACTAAGTATTACGCTAAGATGTATGGAGGTAAGGTAGTGGCCATAATGGAGGTGGAATCTGACTGGTATGAAGACCACAAACCTACATTTCCAGCTGAAAGGGCCAGAAACATTGGACTATACATATACCGAATAAAGGTAAAAGAGATTGAAGTGGGGGTGTGTGACCTAAGGTCTATCCTTAAACAGCTCACATTTGTGGAGGAGAAGGATCAATTGGCCAAGTACCTCAGGAGAGTTCCAGCCAACCTGGGTAGACCTATTCCAGAAAATGACGTGAAACTCATACAACAGTGCATGAAGGAGGAGGAATTTCCATAATCTTCTTTAGTTTGCTAACAACAATTTCCTTCCTCTAAGCATGAAGGATAGACCGAGAAATGAGATAATGGTTATGGAGGAAGTCGTGTACTGAAGCCCCAAGAGAGAGGAAATGACAGGTATTGCCAAACCTCCCAGGGCTGCGAAGTTCAGCGCCATCCCACTGGATGTCGGATCCGTCCCATACTCCATTGCTAAAGCTGGAGCGATCGCACCCAGTGCCAATCCTATCGTAGTGAAGGGTAGAAGGAGCGGTGTAAAGCCTGTAAGGAAGAAGAGGGCGCCCGCGAGGCCCTGAAGTATTGTAAGACAAACGATAACAAATCTTGATCTCTTGAAAATCATTGGTAATATGAAGTACATGGGGACTGCGGATCCGTATGCCGCGATCATCCAAGGAAGGACCTGCTGTCCCTCCTCTTCCAAAATAGTGGGAGCCAACTGTAAAGCGAAGGCAGGTTCGAAACAGAGAAGAGCCGCTACAATGGATAGAATTGATGGGACTGAGAACCTCGAGTTCGCTATTGGTGCTGAGATTGGGACTGAGGCCGCTGGGATGGCAATTAAGCCTGTTAAGGCGATAATGTACCAATATTGAAACTCTGAGAAGGCGAACGCTGCCCCAATCCAACCAAAGGCCCAACCAGCCATTACGAAGGCCACTAATTTCTCATTACCTGATGATGCCGCATATGCCACAGCCAAGGAAGTAAGGACCCCGTAGAAGATTCCAATCAACACTCTTTCAAATAGCATCAATGGAAGATCATGAGTTACTCCAGTTGAGAGGGAGAGGACCCCCATCGATGCCATGGAAACGGAGTATACTGTCTTACTTCCAATGATTCTGGACAGGGATTGATAAATCAGCGCCCCAACTACCCTACCAAGGAAAGGTATGGAGCTAAAGGTGAAGGCTTCCCATTCACTTAGCCCAAGCTGATTAATAACAAAGGAAGGTGCAACAAGGATAAATGTAGGTATGGCATAACCCAATACTACATGCCAACCCCAGGTATTCTTCATCATTTGTTGCTTAAACATTCTTAACGAAATATAAGCCAGGCCACGATTAGGTTTAAGTAAAATGGTGTAAGTCAGTTAGGATCTCGTCCATCGACGATGATGAAAGTACTAACGATACTCTGATCATGCGACGGCAGGAGAAGCATTAGGGAGTTCTATGTTCTCTTAAATCTAAAGTTTAATTTTATTTAATAATATTTAGCTAGTATAATATCCTTGCCCTGCGTGAGAGTGTAATCTTTATAAGGATAAATCATCTCCCCCTTCAGAACATTGTGCCGCTGACGTGAATTAATGAGGATTGTGGTGAGTTAACAGATCTCCACAGATGGACGTCCGTTAATCTAACTAATCCTTGCCTACATTTTCGCCGAAGCTGGTGTTCACATCCATAAAGTGCCTACCTCCACCTGCAAACAGAAGAATAGAGGACGAGGTGTACGTCGTGATGACTTAAGATAGGAAATTTAGATCTCCACGACCTCCAACTTTATAATGGTTGGGTCGTGGTTGACCTAGGTGTAAGGTTGAGGGGAGCTGTTGTCCACGACGCGCCGAAGGTGACACACCCATCGAAACAGCTACTGATGGAGCTTAGGAATACCGGCAATCTGGCATACTACCTCAGAGTATCCAAAATGGGTGTAATCATAAGGGAGGACAGATGCTCCTTTACATACGGTAGCAGGGAGATCCCCAGATTGGACCTTGCCATTGTTAGAAACTTGGGATTTATAATGACAGTAGAGCAATTGGCCAAGAGGATCGACGTTCTAAGGGAGCTCAGGGATAACGGCACATATGTAATCAATGACCCCGACTCAATTCTACTGGCTAGGGATAAGTTGGGAAGCCTCATGAGACTCAGGAGGGCCGGTATACCAATACCGGAGACTGCTGTAGTGGAGGATCCCTTTGAGGTCATGAAGCTAGTTGAGGAATGGGGAGAAGTGGTGATTAAGCCGCTTATGGGTAGCCTAGGATTAGGAGCGATCAAGGTCAGCGATCCCGACGTTGGATTTAGGGTGGCCAGGTCTATTCTGGCGGTGAACCAGCCCCTCTACGTTCAGAGATATGTGAGGAAACCCGATAGGGACATCAGAATATTCGTAGTTGGGGATGAGGTAGTGGGCGGAATCTACAGAATAAACAAATCCCACTGGAAGACCAACATAGCTCAGGGTGCCACCGCTCAACTAATGGAACCAGTTTCGGAACTCTTCGAATTCGCCATAAAGGTAGTAACAATAATGAAACTTGAATATGCTGGCGTTGACATTGTGGAGGACATTGACGGAAAATATAGGATCCTCGAGGTTAACGCTTCACCTCTATGGGACGGTGTGGAGGCCGCAACGAAAAAGAACGTGGCCAAGAAAATAGTGGAACATGCACTAAGGATGGCCAAGAAATGATGGGAGATGAGGAGCAAGCAAACCATCTGAACTGTGATGAGGAGCTCTCGCTCCCGATCCGTCTAGAACTCTAGGATCTTGGTTTCCTTCACAATTCTGAGCACAAACATGGTATAGGTGGAGATCACTCCGTCTATATTTCCTATGTTATCAAGTACCTTAGCCAACTCCTCCCTTGTTCCAACCCTCACCTTGGCAAGGGCATAATATTCTCCTGTCACATCATAAACGTCTGTTACTTCCTTCATCGACACTATGTTCTTAAGGATTTCGTCATACTTTCTGGGCTCGGCCTTAACTAAAACGAAACCCAATACTCCCCTTCCTGCCCTCTCGGGATCCACGTCAGCGTAGAATCCCCTCAATACTCCCTCGTTTCTGAGCCTCTTTATCCTTATGTGAATGGTAGCTTCACTTAGGTTTAGTGACTTGGCTATCTTGGAAAACGGCGTTCTCGCATCCTGTTGGAGCATGGTGAGGATCTTCTTGTCTACCTCGTCTATATCATAGGTCAAAATATCATCCTCCCAAAGAGCTTGATCAAGTCCAGTCGGCCGAAATTACCCAATGCCACCTTCAACACTAACTCCGGATCGGCCTTGGTGAGTACTCTGGAAAACCCCGATAGACTGGCGTCACCCCTTTTCACTCTCTTCACGATGTCCGCGTGAACTTGTAAGGTCCAGTACAAGTTGGACTTCTTGAATTGGGAGGGGAAGTCCTTTCCCTCTAACATGGAGTCGGCCCTTATTTTGGCGGAGAGTATTGAGGGTCTTATTCCCTCACCGGTCATGGCGTAGACGCAGCCTGCGGCCTCACCAATACTATCATTCAGTCTATCATCTATCACGCCACCATCAGAAACCCTTGCCCCGTGCAGTAACCTCAACGGTTTGTCATTAACCATTGGAGCAAGTTTCTCCTTTAGGGCCTCAACTGGAGCGTACCCACCTATTCCTATCTTGGCTCCCCCCTGTTCAGGAAAAACCCAGGCATATCCCAACAGGTCGGAGTAGAAGTAAAACTCAACTACCTCCATATCGACCTTAGCGTTGGTCAGATATTGGATCGCGGGAATAGTGAAATCCTTGGGTAGGGAGTAATGACCTGAGGCGAAGATCACCTCATCTGCATCGATGGGCTTATCATTGACGAAATATTTGCCGTCCCTTACCACCACCTTTGAGGAATAGGAAACGTCCACCTTCTCTGCCACGTCCCTGAGCATGGAGGGCTTGTCAATTATGTACCCAAGGGTTCTGTTCGTTCTTATATCATGGATTAGCTTATTATTAAGATATATTTTAAATCCCCTTATCTCACTTACTATCCGCTCCTTACTTATAGGAAGCATCTTTTCTACTCCTTCCATCACTCCCCAGGCACAAGGTTTCCTACCGGGTTGATCCAAGGCCTCGTAGACCTTTACGTCATATTTGGTTCCCTTGAGGAACCAAGCAAGCGCTAACCCAGCGGGCCCGGCCCCCACCACTGCAGCCCTGGGCAAGGCTTAACCCCTCATGTAAAGATATACCGCCGTTGCCAAGGCAATTGAGCCAGCGTATATGACTATCTCCTGGTAAAAATTAGGGAAGTATCTCCCGACCAATGCTCCAATAATTACTATAAGAAGGAACATTACCATCCCTCCGCCCTCCCTAAATAGGTTAAGTCCTATCTTGGGACGAAGCTTAATGAGGGAAAGAGCAAATAGGAAAAGTGTAGGGAGAACCTCTATCCCCCCTAAAATTGCTATATCTCTGGGATCCAGAGGAAGCACGAGGAATACCCCAACCACTACTCCCAACGCATATGCCAAGGAGAAGAATAGAGCGGCAACGGATGCCCTAGCTGAGGTCCAAGGTTTAGATATGTAGATTAGATAGAGAAGTATTGCGAGTCCCACAAGGGATGATGAGGCAAAGACCACAAATCTATCGATTAAGGCAGTGAGAGGTAACAGGAAAAGAACAAACGAGAGGGCGATAACTTGCCAGTCCTTCATCGTCTCCTAGAATCAGTTATGTTTAGCATTAAAACACTATCGTCAAGCTCTTTATTAGACTCTGAAACAGTAATAAAATGGTCATGAAGTATAAGAGACCTGTCATACTAATCCATGGGGGAGCAGGCGACTGGTCCTCTCGAGACTGGGAGAGGGCATCGACGGAGCTCATAAGGGCGTTGGATAGGGGGTATGAACAGTTCAGGACTGGCTCGTCATTGGAGGCTGTGGTTGAGGCCGTTGCTTACATGGAGGACTCGGGAGCGTTCGACGCTGGAAGGGGCAGCGTACTAAACTCAAAGGGTGAGGTGGAGATGGATGCCGGAGTAATGTGGGGTCCTGATCTCAGGGTTGGAGCAGTTGCGGCGACCAAGGCCAAGAACCCAATTAGGGAGGCCCTCAAGGTGCTCAGGGAAGGAAGACATGTGCTCATGGTGAACTGGGGGAGGGAAGAGGCTTTACAGCCAGGAAACATTTCCGGTGACACTGTAGGTGCAGTGGCTCTTGACGTGCAGGGTAACCTGACCGCAGCCACCAGCACTGGAGGAATAAAGGGAAAGTTACCTGGAAGGGTGGGAGATTCCCCCATACCTGGGGCAGGTTATTACGCCACTGCTAGGGTAGCAACTTCCAGTACAGGGATAGGAGAAATAATACTTAAGGTCCTTCCAGCAAAGGAACTGGACATTTTGGTTTCCATGGGTTTTCCAGTTGAGAGCTCCCTGGAGTTGGTCATAGGTAAAATTACGAACCTATTTGGAAGAGGAACAGTGGGAATGATCGCCCTTGACTCCTCTGGGAACGGCCACGCGGCCTTCAACACCAAGGGGATGGCGAGAGGCGTGATGGCTGAGGACGTAAAGAAGGTCGCCATCTTCGAAGGGGATGGGATTTGAAGATCCTTGTGATGGGAAATGTCAGGTTTCCTGAGCCCCATGTGGAGGGTGTATTGTCATCCATCATAAAGAAGGAGGAACCTGACGCCATACTTCTTAACGGTGATACGACCCAGTGCTATTGGGACTACGAATGCCCCAGGGTTATAGACGTTCTATATGTGGTGAGGAGTATTGCGCCTTGGGCCCAAATAGTTTACATTCAGGGGGACATGGATCCACATGCAATAAAGTGCATAATGGCCGAGCCGAGATATAGAGAGGAGATACTTGGTACCACAATGTATGTTACTGAGATTTCGTCCTCAAAATACTTCATAGTTCACGGCCATCAGGCCGAGATAGATCAATTAAGGAGGAATGTGGCAGCTGGACCGTGGGACTGGCTCGTGGTATCACAGCATAGAAGGCTTGAGGTGGATAAGCTGGCAAGAGTAATCTACAGCGGTGGCATAACAAGTGACTTCCCCGCTGAGGCCAGGGGATATCTCATAATCTCAGACTCTGGTCACTACATAAGGCAGATCGCGAGCTCAGAAAGGCACGGCTTCAGGAACTAGCGAAGTTAAGCAGTTGCGATAACTTCAGGACCAGGGCCAGTTCGAACAAAAGGTCCTCTGGGTTGTGGAGATCACCCTCATCCCACACTTTCACACTATCTGCGACAACCTGATTGGTTGAACCTCTGTTTATGAGGACATCGGTGACGAACGGCAACGACTTAATTGACTTGAGGAGCCTCAGAATATCTAGGCTCCATTCCCTTACAAAGACCTGAACTATCACATTAATTATTTATTGGGAGAACTTTAAAACGGAATCATTCCTCCTTAATGGTATTTCTACTTGAAGTCCAGATATACATATTAACTGTAACCGAAGTTAACCCCCATGAAGAGGGACCTTAGACCAATTCTCGTGATCGCGGCCATAAGGAATGAAGAGCTAATAGAGTTCATGAGGAAGACTTTCAAGGACGCCAGGACCTTCGGTGCCAGGAAAGTGATAATTCATGCCTTCACGAACTCGAACTACTGGGATTTCTTTAGGGATTCCAGGGAGGCCATATTGGACAACATTGAACTGGGCGTAGAGATATACACTTGGAAGAAGGACGAAATGGAGAAGATGCTGAAGAACATCCCAGAACCTGAGAAGTTAAAGGGAGTGATCTTCCACTGCAGTGAGGAAGAGAGGATGTTCCTCAAAAAAGTACAGGATTCAGTCCCCTTACAGTATAAGGCATCCCTCCTGAAGGACTACTGCAGGCAGCCCTGAGGAGGCAATATTTATTTACTTCAATGGGACTCTTTCTCAGATCCTATGAAGGAATCGTCATATGACGTTCTAATTGTGGGAGGAGGATTCTCTGGAGCAACAACTGCCTGGCATCTGGCAGGGAGAGGATATAGAGTTCTCCTCATAGATAGCAAACCATGGAATAGGATTGGAGATAAGCCCTGTGGGGACGCAGTGAGCAAGGATCACTTTGACGATCTCAAAATGCCCTACCCTCAGGGTGAGGAGTTGGAGCAGAAAGTGGCGGGAATAAGGCTCTACTCTCCAGACATGAAGACAGTCTGGACGGTCAAAGGAGAGGGATTCGAGCTCAACGCGCCAGCTTACAACCAAAGGATACTCAAGGAAGCCCAGAGTAAGGGAGTAGAGATAATGGACTTGACGACCGCTTCATCCCCTCTACTGGAGAATGGGGTGATGAAAGGTGCAGTGATCTTCAATAGAAGGACCAATGAGACCATCAAGATCAATGCGAAGATAACAGTTGACGCGACGGGGAACGCCAGAAGCCTAAGGATGAAACTACCTCCAGAGATACCTGTGGCTGAGGACTTGGATGACAGGGACGCGGATGTTGCATACAGGGAAGAGGCAATCACAGTTCAGGATATAGAGGAACCAGAATATCTGAGGATATTTGTCTCCCAGAAAGCCGCCCCTGGAGGATATTGGTGGTACTTCCCAAAGGGAGAGAGGAAGGTGAATGTGGGTCTTGGCATTCAGGGGGGGATGGGTTACGGTTCAGTTCACGAATATTATAGGAAGTACTTGAAGGTTTATGCCCCCGACATTAAGGAAGTTGTGGTGAGAGGCGGTGCGTTGGTTCCAACCAGAAGACCTCTGACGAGCCTAGTGTGGGATGGTATGGTTGTGGTCGGAGACTCCGCTTTCACGGTTAACCCTGTGCACGGAGGCGGAAAGGGCTCAGCAATGATATCTGGATTCTGTGCTGCCAAGGCCATAACCAACGCCCTAGAGGCAGGCTCCTATGACAAACAATCCCTCTGGGAAATGAACCTGTGCTACATAGACAAATACGGCCAGAAGCAGGCCAGCCTAGAGCTATTCAGGAAGTTTCTGCAGAGGCTTCCAGATGAGGACATAGACTTCGGAATGAGGAAGGGCCTCATAAAGGAGGAGGACCTAATGGAGGTCAGCGTTAAGGGATCATTGAAACTATCGGTGGCGGAGAAGGCCGGTAGGCTGCTTTCTGGATTGGCTAGGCCCTCCCTATTAATAAAGCTCAAGACAGTGGCTTCCTACATGGCCAAAGTCAAAGAACTATATAATAACTACCCTCTAACATACTCTGAGCTGCCCAGATGGAAGGATTCGCTATACGAGATGTACGCCCAATTCGATGCTGCTCTGGATCAGTAATGTAAGGGCCATAAGCCCCAGCGGAGAGGCTATCGGTATCCATATGGTTCTAGTGGTAAAAGCTCCTACTTCCTCCAATCCTTTTGTCAATGCAGATATGATTTTTCCAATAACTCTAACTCCTTTGACTGTGAAGATCTTAACGGAGACCTGAACTGGCTCTATGTTCTTAAGAGATAATTCCGTGGCCTCTCTAACAGCTTTAGAAAGGGAAGGAGAGTAGGATACTGGATAGTAAAGTGACTCCACAGAGACCCCAGTGCAGGAGTGATCGTCGGGCGTCACAAGGAGAAGATCATCAGCCAGGTCGGAGTTCTCTGACCTTAATTTCGCTTGAAGATCTTTGTCAGCGTTATTTCCGTAGAGATATACTATGACGAACCTCTTTGTACCATCTGAGAGAGAGAACGCCTTCACCCTCCTGTTACAAAGGCCCCTAGCCTCACCATCCACAATTCCTTCACCATAGCCCATTAGGAGATTTCCTGGTTGTCCTGTGATATGAGTGAAAATTTTTGAGAGTGAGGCCACGTCCTCTTCCCCTATATCTTGAGAAAGGGAGCTATTATGGGAGTCCACAAGGAAGGAGTTAGAAGATAGCATACTGTTCCAAAGGGAGAGGGGCAGATCGTCGATACCAAGCCCCGGTCTAGTGAGAAAGGATAGCTTCGCACCATCAAACGTAAGACTAAGGGCCTCAAATTCTCCGGCCCTCTCTTTCAAGAGGCCAGTGAAGGTCAACTGAGTCCAGCCCGAGGAAGCTTCCTCCTTCACTCTCCTTGCTATGGAGGCCGCGTCGGAGGAGGACACCATATCTATTTCGTGACTTCCAGGACCATGGAAAACGGTGGAGTTAGGGAGTTCCTGCTCTACCTGGTATACGAACTTGGAGCTCCCAACCGAACCAAATAGACCAAAGTGAATCTTGGGCAATACCCAATAATGTGTGGAGTTCCCCTGGAACTTGAAAAGCACCACTTGAAGGTCCATGTTAGTACCCACTCCCCTGAGGAAGTCCTCAACCAGGTTGACTCTACCGTCAGTAAAGGATGCGATGAAGGGCCTGGCTACCTTAAGGGAAGGTATACCGATGGCTCTCATTCCCTTACCATTCAGGGCCTTTGAATAGAGGTAAGTTACGGCTCCCACTAGAAATAGGTAAAAAAGGACGTAAGGTAGGTCCCTCATAAATACCAATGCTCCCAGTAGGGCCGGAGTTATTCCAAGTAAAACCGCAAGAATTTCCCTTCTGTAGGGGATTAGTGAGAAAGTCATTAGGGGGGAGAGTATACCTAGGGCGTAGGTGTACGGAATAGGCAGGAAGGTGAAAATGAAGTAGAGAAAGCTGGCTCCTATACCGAAGAAAAGGGCGACCTTAAAGTGAGATTTGAAGATAGCTGTTGAAGCGGCCATGTAAACCACTAGGGCTGCGAAGGTCAAGATCCCTACCTGGAGGCTTCTTAGAAGTACAGCTATGAACTCAATTGAAATAATGGCAAATAGAGTCCTCGATCTAGGTAGCTTTATTAATTTTCCGTAGTATTTTCTTACCACTTGCTCTGAACTCAACGTACACGTGGTTTCAGAGAGGGATTTAAAATGTTGTTGAGACCTCAAGAGTTGGGTGTTGAAAAGCTAGTCCGAATTGAAGGAGATAGATGTTTTAGATACGTGGGGGTTGTAGGAGATGAGACGTTTAGTCTGTACCTCTACAAGGGAGAACTGTCACTTTACTTTAAAGTGATTCCAAATTCTACGGGGGACGAGAGCTGTGACGGTGCGGCCCTAACTCCCGTGGGACTCTATGGGTTCGCTAGGAACGAAGAGGAGCTTATAGTTGAGATGAAAAAGAAGATCCAGGAGTTGAGGAGAAGTTGAGATTGGAGGACTACGACGTGATCTTCTCGGATGTAGATGGGGTTCTGATGAAGGAAGGAGAACCCATCGAGGGTAACCTTACGGTCATAAGAGATCTTCTGAACCTTGGAAAGAGGGTGATTCTAGTCACCAACAACTCCGGGTTCAGTAGGGTACTTCTGTCACGACAGTTAGCTTCACTGGGAGTAAAAATAGAGCCCAGGGACATAATAACTTCAGGGGTGGCGGCGGCCGTTTACTTGAAAGAGAGATTGAGGGTGAACAATGCGTTCGTGGTGGGAGAGGAGGGACTATTGGAGGAGATTAGGGCGAGAGGGATAAGAGTGTTAAGCCAGGAGGAGATAAGGGATTTGGTTCCAGACAGCGTAGTAGTTGGGTTGGACAGGTTCTGCACCTATGAAAAACTCTCCCTCGCAATGCATTCTGTAATGATGGGAGCTAAGTTCGTGGTAACAAACATGGATAGACTGTGGCCTTCCAAGAGGGGATTCAAGTTAGGAGCAGGGGCGTTGGCAAGTTCCATAATATTCTCCATAAAACGTGAACCTGACTTCGTGGCGGGAAAACCT
>JAFMDM010000152.1 GCA_017857195.1 Methanobacteriota archaeon | reverse complement strand
CTACCTCGCAAACGGGGAAATGAAGCATGAAGCCCCTTAAGGGCGATGTACTTCACGGCCGAGACCCAAAGGTCGTATCCTATAGATTTCAAATTTCTTCTCAAACTCCCTTGACCTTCAAGAGTGTGAGAATCATGAAGGTAGCTAAGTGCAAATAATACTCTTTACACTGGTCATCAAACAAGGTTCGCTGATAGCAAGGTCCATTGAATCTACGGACTCTCCAGCGTGAAAACATCGGGAAGCATATGACAAGGATGAAATCAATCCTTACTTGGACCCTTAAATACTAAGAGAGGGAGACCATACTATGGGGAAGCTTTTCGGCACTGCTGGAGTGAGGGCACTAACCAATAAGGAGCTCACCCCAGAGTTCGTGTCAAAATTTGGAAGGGCGGTGGGCACTTTCTTCGGTTCAGGTGCCACCATACTCAGTGGAAGGGACGTAAGGGCAGGAGGAGATATGGTGCTGAGGGCATTACATTCAGGCCTGCTCAGCGCGGGTGTTAAGGTATTTGACGGTGGAATGGCGCCCACCCCTGCTATTCAATACGCAGTTAAAGAATTGGGCTATGACGGAGGAGTAATAGTCACGGCCAGCCACAACCCTCCTGAATTCAACGGCATAAAAGTACTGGCCAGAGATGGCTCGGAGATTTATCGAGATAAGGAGGATGTGGTAGAGAAGTTCTTCTTTGAGGAGAAGTTTAACACTGAGGACTGGAGGGGTTTGGTTAATGACGTGAAAAGAGAGGATAGGGTATTGGACACCTACCTCAAGGGTATACTCTCTAAGGTAGATAAGGAGAAAGTGAGAGGCAGGAGCTTTAGAGTATTGATTGATGGAGCTAACAGCGTTGGTTCCCTGACCAGCCCCATTATAGCCAGAGAGTTGGGATGCAAAGTGTACACACTTAACTGTAATCTAGACCCTACCTTCCCAGCTAGAGAACCAGAGCCTGGATTCGATACACTTTTGGAGACTGCCGCCGCATCCAAGGCCATAGGGGTGGACCTAGCTGTTGGACATGATGGAGACGCCGATAGAGCAATATTCATAGACTCCGCTGGTAGGATACAGTGGGGGGATAGGAGCGGCACCTTGCTGTCTGAGTGGGTTGTAACTAAACATCCAGAGCTGCCTAGGAGGGTAGTAACTGCTGTTTCCAGCTCAGTGGTTGCTGAGGAGTTCTTGAAGGAGAAGGGAATTGAGGTGAAATGGACTAAGGTGGGTATAATTAACATAGCTCACGCAATAAGGAACGATGGAGCCGCCGCAGGATTTGAGGAGAACGGCGGTTTCCTCTATCCTAAACATCAGTTCGATAAGGACGGTGGGATGACCTTCGCGCTCATGCTGGAGCTCCTAGCCAACGAGAAAGTTAAGTCTGCCGAGCTTTTTGACTCATTACCGAGGTACTACACAGTTAAGACGAAGGTTCCCGCCAAGGAGGACGCTAAACAGGTCTACGCGAAGGTTCTAACGTCGTTCGGGTCCAGGGGACAGGTCATAGACCTAGATGGAGTAAAGGTAATGGGTGAGGGTTTCTGGTTTCTGGTCAGAAGAAGTGGAACTGAGCCAGTCGTTAGAATACAGGTAGAAGCCAAGTCCAAGGAACAAGCAGAAGCCCTAGCCAACGACATCATAAAGGTGATCCAGTGAAGTACATGTTACTTGATCTCTTGGCCTGCCCAGAGTGTCGCGGTTTCCCGCTTAAACTTCACGTCTTCAGCTCTTCTGAGGTAGAGAGGCAACCTGACAGGGAACTCCCCCTCTGCGAGCTCTACTGCTCATACCTTGGAAAGGAGATTAAGGGAAATGACTTTCCATGTAAAGAATGCTATAGACGTGAGGTGCAGGACGGCTTGCTGGTTTGCCCCTCGTGTGGAAGATGGTTCCCAATCATTGATGAGATACCAAGGATGCTCCCTGATTCCCTGAGACTTAAGAGGGAGAAGAAGAACGAACTCAATTTCCTCAAGGAACATGCCGACAAGGTGCCCAAGGAGGTTCTTGAATCGGGAAAGCCCTACAACCTGAAACAAGAGAAGGCTTAATGCTAGTTTATTAATGTAGTCTGAGATATGGTTAAGAGGGTACCAGAGTGGAAGGTTCCTTTGTTAATAACTTGGATGAATGGATAAAGATGCAGAAGAACTTGTTGAGCACGCTTAAGGAGTTGGAGAAGAAGGCGGAATCTGAGGAGGATAGGCTAAACCTAATATTGGAGGCAAGGACTGCCTTCCAGCATATGATGAGGACGTTAAAGGCATTTGACCAATGGCTCCAAGACCCCATGGTGATAAGACATATGCCCAAGGAGATGTTGGAGGACGTCAAGAGAACCAGCTGGATGCTCCTGGAGCAATTGGTAGAGCTGGACATAAGGCACACCAGTGAATTTAGGGACGTTATACTGAAGCTAGGAAAGGAAGGTAAACTGGATCCACTAATCTGGGTCAAACCTCCTCAGGAGGAACCCCAGCAGGGAGGAAGACGCTCCTTCACAACCATGTAGCAATGAGAGTTAATCAACGATTTTTCTTTATTTGTTTTTAACATCGATCTAGAGCCGAATCTGCTTAATTTAATCGTAATGAACCGTTCATAACGATCCTTTGAAGGTTATCTTCTGGGTCCTAAGAGTGAAAGAGAGTATTAGAGCCACCAACTCTATGCCCAGGACAATCGAGGCAGCAACGAAAGCATCGGAGACGAATAGGGGCCCCACTAGGCATGACACTATGGCAACACCCACATTGGTTATTACGCTATACATGGAAGTCGCAAGGCCCGCCTGGCCTGGATCGGAAACGTAGTTTGTCACTGAAGTCATTGCCATGGACCAGAACGCGTTACCAAAGAATCCATAGAAAATAACTAAGTGCCAATACAATAATAGAGGGAACGAATACTAAATAATATGCTAAAAAAGCGACGCTGACAAAGGAGAGCGCGGCCGTGGTAATTACACCTGCCCTTACAGCCCTTAAACCCTCAAACAGTGAGGGCAGGACAATCGCACCGAGAGCCGAACCCAGAAAGCACAGTCCTCCAAACAGCCCTCCATACGTCAATCCCACTGCCTCTGGTAGGCCGTTATGTATTAACATGGTGGATGCGATTCCACCAAACATAACCGACATTGAGGCTATGGCGAAACCCACCCACCAATTCTTCAACATACCGATCCTGAAGGAACCCCTTAAAGACCTACTCTTATAGAATGTAGGATTGGACATACCGAAACGGAGCCATATGCCTGATATCACAGCAAGGAATGCGGACAGCAGGAAGGAGAGAGCTAACCCAAAATGGATAAGCTACGGCGGCAATTACTTGGAATGTTAAAAATGAGGAAAAGTTAGGCGAGAAAGTTCTTCCCAACAACCCAATAATGGTGAGTGCTGCCGCTGAGTACAGTGTGGCCTTCACCGTAAACCTGGCTGAAATCCATCAAGCCAATAAGCCCAACAATGCCATGGTGTAGCCGTAAAGTGAGATGAGGAGAACTGCCTCTCTCAAAGAAATTCCAAATTTATGAATCAGAGCCGGTACTAGAGGTGCCAAAATGAACCAACCGAAACCTATGGTAAATAGAAGGAAACAATAGGGCCCTAAATCCCTCCAAGAGCTCAACTTAAATTAATTAGTTAAACTAATCTAAAAAGATTATGTATCCATTCCCCAGCTCTATAAAGTCATAGTGTCGTCATTAACATACAAATCATAGGATTATGGCGTTCTGCTTAAGGGTGTGGCGTTATTCATCCCTTGCCAACTATTCTCCTCATGTAGAAGAATTTTGTACC
>JAFMDM010000151.1 GCA_017857195.1 Methanobacteriota archaeon | reverse complement strand
TCCCCGCCTCAGAGAGGCGAGGCTTTCCGCCCCCTTAACCTCTTTCTTTGTAAATGATAAAGATCAAGAGGGTTTACGATCCACCTTCCCCCGACGATGGGATTAGAATTTTGGTGGACAGATTGTGGCCAAGGGGAATAAGGAGGGAGGACGTCAAAATAGATCTCTGGATGAAGGACGTAGCTCCCTCAAATGAGCTTAGAAAGTGGTTTTCCCACGAACCCTCCAAGTGGGACGAGTTCAGGAGGAGATACGGGGAGGAGATCAAGGGAAGTAAGGCCCTGGAACAACTCCGCGATTTGATTAGGAGATACCAGGTAGTAACCCTCCTCTTTTCTGCCAAGGATAGGGAGAGAAATAACGCTGTGGTATTAAGGGAGTTATTAAGTGAAGGTGAGACCGCCTAACCTTACAAGAAGTTGAAGGTTTATCATACCTTTGCTCCATTATAGATGACATTCCTTTTCACCTTGGAGGCACCCTCCACTTCCTCCCCCATTGCACAGAACTCGGGAGTGGGTCCCATGGCCAACATTCTCCTCCACAGCTGAGTGACGGTCAGTTTTGAGTAGAAGTGCGAATACTTCATCCCCCTGGGTTTGAAGAACCAATAACAATGGGCCGAGAGTAGACCGTGATTCCCTCTCAATAGGCCGTAGAGACCTCCCTTACCGTCAACGGAAATTGATGCCACGGAGTCATGGATTTCTCTCATCCTATCGCTCACGGCCGCCTCATTTATTAGGTCTAAGACGCCGGAGTTCTCCAATAGGTACCAATCCTCATAACAATCTCCCTCGGACAGCCATCCTGCGCCCTCCACCTTAGCTACAATTGAACCCAAATAGCCCGGTATTGACTGGGAATCAAAGTTCCTGTGGAAGTTAATTAGGGCCGATTCGTAGACATTAACGTTGGTGGAGCTTCTGTGCCAATATACGTAAGCCAGCATGAGGTACTACTGTCTTACATTCTTTTTAAATTGAAGGGCGAATTCAATTATTGAGCATGGGGACCAACGATCTAGTCTTAGCGAAAATTGAAGAGCAGGGGTAAAACAGTCATGGAACCGAAATACTTGATCTACTTCTAAGGTGAGGGCTGACTACTTGGATCCCGTTAACGCCAACTGCTCCCTTCTCAATTTAAACGCAAGTCAGCGAAAGAACGTTATACTACCTTAACCCCTTCAACGTTGTTCCACATACACTCTATAACGAAACCCCCTAAGCCATGGCTAGAGGTGGAGCTGGTATTTAGGCTGAGCTACGAGTCACTGCAAAAAGTCTTGCATCCATCAACACTATAAATTTCTGTTAGACGTTGGCAGAGTTAATCGGGATGAATCCCATTACTGGATAGCCGACCGTACTCTGTCATCTTCACCCAAACCCTGTCTCCTTGACGGGTCTTTCTTTGTCGAAATCTTTAATATTTTGAGAAGTGTTTGACAGCATTAGAAAATGGCGAAATTAAATGCCTATCGATATGCTAATGAGGGAAATACTCAGGAGGACCTACTTTCCCAGTGACGATGAGAGGAAGTACTCTCCTCCCACAGCATACTCCATATCCAAGTCACTTAACCTTCCATTCTCCAAAGTGGATTCAAAGTTAAGGGAGATGAGGGAGAGCGGACTTCTGGGGGAGAAATTGCTTATGAGACTTAACATGGACCTAATTGGAAAGAGCCAGTTCCTGTTGATGGGCACAACGGACAGGGAGGGTGGGGAAATGGTAAAGGAGGTCATGAGGAAAGATCCTCCCCGCTTCGTAAACGTAATGTTTTACCTTAACTTGGGTCCTCCTGGGTTAATGCCCATAGTGGCCATGGAGGTTACCTGCGAGGGGTGGGAATTGGATGAGAGACTCTCATACCTGAGATCCGATTTCCCCAGGGTAAATTTCATTAGAGTGGAGAAGATGGGATACGCCCCAGTAAATCCGAGGGACTCCTACGAACTCAGGGTTTCGCGCAACCTGTCACTGAAGGACTCTCTGGAGAGGAGGATAGTTAGGGAGCTTTGGGATGATCCGCACCTGCCCATTCCAGAACTTACGGAGAGGGTAGGAAAGCCATCCATGTATAGGACAATTAAGAGACTTTTAGACGCAATGGTGAGGATAAAGGCATTCTGGCTCTATCCTAGACTGGACTCCACTGTCATGAAGGAGGGTGGAATATTTCAAATGGTGTTCTTTGTTGAGGGGAATAGAGAGGAGACAATATCACTTATCAAGAGAACACTTAAGGAAGAATTCCTCATGATCAATGAATCGTACCCTAGACTTGTTCCCACCTTAGGATTATATGGTTCTAGGAGGGAGTATGATGATGCCCTAAATAGAATCAACTCAACTGGTCTAAGGTTTGTGGTGTTCGATGACGTTCAAGTAATCGATACGGGTAACTGTCCGTTGGATTAATATCATAACTGATGATGAGCGGGATGATGTTATCCATTGGTGTAAAGATCATGTTTGAGGTGAGTGCCTGGAAAGTCAGCTCCCACCAAGGATTAAGCTACACTACATTGGCATCAGAACAAAAATTGAATGAAAATATGACGGTTTCTAAGACCTTAAATCCAGGAACCTCCCATAACCTAACAACGATTGAGGCCTAATGTCTCCTAAGGTCCATAGTGGAGGTTGGGATCAGATGATTATATACAACCCATCATTTGATATTGTCTCGCGGCAGGGCCCACTAACTTACTGTCACCATAGCCAATATGGAGGAGCCGTCTGCCAATCCTATCCTCAATCTATACTGCATTCCCTGTGGCGATGGTGGTAATGGTGGAAAAGTCACCGTAATCTGATTATCTCCCCTCATCAACACATTGGGTTGGATTGTCATAGCAGACTGATTCAATCCCTCTATGGTAACACCAATAATTGTGACCTGACCGCTCGAGTTCAGGGTGAGCGTAGCGATGTTTCCTCTGAGAACACCATTCCCTACCTGATAAACCAAGATCTGCTGCGGGACCGGTTGAGTGGTTTGCGTCTGAGGTGCTTGAGGTAATTGAGCGGGAATTGTTGTCAGCCTTGAATTTACTTCGCCCAATCCCAGGTACGTGACAATGAAACCAACGAAAGATATGAAACCTATGGGAATGGCAGCCAAGATACCACCTATTTTAACCGTGGAGTTGTTATATTTCTCCCCTACGAAGTAGAGAGCTATTCCCACCAATATTACACCTATTAGGTCCAGGAATGGAATCACAAGCAGTATTGCCCCTATCTTCCCCAGGTTTGTGTTTGGCACGTATGGGGTAAGTTTATCGAAACCCCTATATACCCTAATTAATCCCAAAATAGCTAGGATCACACCCAAAATGAGAAACACAACACCGACTGCTAAGGAAATGGCGAAGCTTAAGATTCCTATGAAGGCAACCAAAATTGCTATCATCTCATAAACTATTCCTCCTCTTAAACTATCAATTCCTTCTCTCTCCTGTTGAGACCACATGTATCATTCTCGATTTTAGGAAATTTAAATGTTGCTAGAGGCGTTGTGGAAGTTATTCTAGTGCTAGAATGATTAGAGCTAGTAATATGCGGAGGTCTCTAAATAGCCTCCACCTCAATCTCACCCATATGTGGGTCAAGGTGGGAATTTGTGGTATCCCCAGGAGAGGAGGTTTAGACGTAGCCGAAACTCAGGAGACCTTCTATGACCTGGTGCCAGAGGAAAGGTTGAGGAATTGGGCCAACAGAGTCCCGGAGTTCACAGTTAAGGCGCTTCAGGTGATAACCCATTCCGCAACCTCACCCACCTACAGGAGAATGAGGAGGTTTAAGGGAAACCCCGACAACTTCGGGGAGTTCA
>JAFMDM010000150.1 GCA_017857195.1 Methanobacteriota archaeon | reverse complement strand
GGGAAATACACGGAGATGCCTCGCTCTTCAGGGTGACGTGACACCTCACCCGAATGAAATCCTCCGATGTCCTTGACGTCTTAGGAAAAGAGGATTCCTTTCGGGGGTTCATTTCCCGACCGTATTTTCGGTTCACATCACTCACAATAGTCATGGGACTTTCCCTTACTCATCAATCTGTAATCGAGGGAAAACCTAATAACCGCTAGCCGATTAATTTTCGCTCGACCCTGTTAAGTTTTTATTTGGGTCAGAGATAATTGATAAATGTGAGCCTGGCCAGACAACTGCTGGAGGAGTTCAGTAAAGATAACGAAGCGTATCAGGAGTTCATCAGGAGGATCTCAGTCGGGATAGCCCAGGATGACAAAGTGAGGCTGTTGATCTTGGACAGTGTGATCAAGGAAGTGGCCACGAAGTCCGACATAGACGCCCTAAGGAAGGAGATAAACGACTTGGAACAGAGGTTGAGGACGGCCACGAAGTCCGACATAGACGCCCTAAGGAAGGAGATGAGAGATACGGAACAAGGGATCAAGACGGAATTAAAGAGCTACGTTGACGTCAAGTTTGAGTCGGTCAACAAGAGGATCGACGAGATCAGGGAGGACATGAGGACGTACTTCTTCGGGTTCCTCGGTGGTATATTAGCGACACTCATCGCCATAATATTGACCAAGGTGTTTTAGCTCCTTCGTTCTTATCCAAATAACCTCGTGTTCAGTCGTACTCAGGTGCCAAACTTGGCCGTTGCCAACAGTTTCCGGTAAACATACTTAGCGGTGAGTGTTCTCATGTAGTCACCTTATTCGAAAAGTAGAAGAGCAATAATTACGATCTATGCGGAGCTTCAACTCGGTGCTGAGGTCGAGTCTCGCCAGGTCGGCTGAACGAGGCCGTTACCTGGGGCTCGGCCACGCTGGAGTATAACACGGACCTGGTCCCGGCCGTGAAGCACCACGACTCTCCAGGGACGTTATGTCCCTAAACCTGGCTTACCTTCAGGTAAAAGTCATTTAAGAGTCGATCATATAATATCAGTACGCATTATCGAATATCATGACTGCATGTGAACACTCCCTTCACGAAGCCAAGGGATTCTGTTCCGAGATACGGCCATTCCATCATCTGTCTGAATCGCAAATCTCTCAGCCTTTTAGGTTTTTACGTTTTTGTAAAGCTGCTTCAAAAGTCGAACTATTAAATAATGATTCTCGAATCAGCTAGGAAAATTCTTGCCTGGAGAGATACCTTTAAGATTAAAGATCGAACAATAGTGATGACATAACACGAGTGCTTATCAATTATTGCCCGTGTTCGTAGAACCATGAATTATCTTAATTCTTACCTTAAAGTCACCTTTTTACATTATCAGTTATCAAAGAAACTAGGTTATACTACAACTAAAAAACCAACATATCGATACAAAAAAACCGGACGACGGGAGAAAGATACTTCGACTTGGTAAACTGTTGCTAGGCTGGGGAAAAAGAGAAAGACTTTCCACTCAGTGTAGTTTCTCCCTATACTTTCCCAGGGCCTTGTAGGTCGGAGCATCTGACTGCACGAACAGTATCAGTGGTACCTTACCCTCGTTATAGACAGTGTACTTCGCCCAAGGAGGTAGGGTCAGGAAGTCGTTCTCCTTAAGCCTGAACGTTTGATGACCCTCCCCTAAGGTGACAGTGGCCTCACCCTCCATCGGGAACATGACCAGGCTCTCTGTGGCCTGAACGGGTTTGGTCTCCACGCCAGGCTTTATGAGGTGGTACCTGAGGCTCATGGTGGGGAAGGCCGGCCCTCCAGTCTGTGGGTTTATGAGCTCGAGCGCTATCCCCCTGTGGGGATCGCCGTCACTCTTCTCGGCCATCCTCATTAGGGTCTCCCTGGTCTTCTTGTACGGGTAATACCACACGGGGTTCACCTCAGACTTGGGCTCACTTAGGGGAAGGTAATTATAGGAGAACTTTCCCTCTATGTCGACCTCCGTACCGATGACGTCCTGGATCACCTTTCCGTTGAAGTCCTTCAGGAAGGAGTACCACTCCAGTCCTAACCAGAAGGTGAGTGGGGCATCCAGCCCGTCGTACCAAAACGCGTAGTCCTTACCGTAGTTGCCATGGTCGTGCCAAGTGAGGGACGGAGTGAGCACAACGTCTCCCCTGAGAATCCTGATCCTGACCCCGTTCACCGTGGTATACCCTCCCTCAGGGGGGAACTCCAACCCGACCCTGAAGGCGTTGGTGAAGTGCCTGTGGGCAGGTGGCTTATCCTCTGGAGCTATTATTTGTATTCCAGCGTACATGGTGGGAGTAGCCGGGGCGGGGAACTCGGGCGAGAGTTTCTTAATCCCTGGATTCTCCAGGTGAATTGTCACCCTGTCAGTGAACTCTGGGTCTATGACTCCCCTCAACCTGTACGCTAACCTCTTCATGTCCTCATATCTCCACATGTACGGTGTCATGAAAGGCGAAGGTTCCGGGGTGAAGACAGGATAGTTGGAGAACCTCTTATCGAAAGCCGTAGCGTAAGTTCCCACGTTCTTCCCCTTCATCTCCTCTATTAACTCCTTGAACTTCTTCTCCCTGTCCATACTTTCACTAAAAAATAATTACTTATTTAAGGTAATTAAACCTTGCACCCCTCGTGCTTCGTGGATTACTTCAATTATTATTAGAGTTCACGTAAAGCTTACTTTCAAATTGACGTATATTTTCTAATTTTAAGTTACCCAATGAGATTGGCATCTGAGAAAATTGAACAAGCACACAAGGCAATCCCCTCATATATTTGGCCTCGTCCGTAGTTTGTAGATCAATCAAGCATGTTCATACTTTAACTTCACCCAACCTTTTTTCGTTTGACTGAGCTGGAGTTTATGTGCAACATCTCAAAAAACATTAAAAGCGATGTCTGTTGTCTCAGTGAAGCGTGTAACCTAGACATATCGATTGCTACGCTGAGTCGTGAAACGCCACTTCTTCTCAGGAAGTACTGTTAGAGCAGTTATGGGTTTTCCCTTGGATATCGCCTTTTGAATGAGACAAAATCCAATAACTACTGCTGTCATGGATGATTCACGGATCCATTGCGAATAGCAGTTTTATGTTATCACGTAATGCAAATTCTACTTTATCACCGCTAAGTTCTCCCGAATTCACGACTAATTACTCTAAAAGGATTCAAATAAAGTGGATTTGCAATGGAAACCTGAATGGCTCGCTGTCATTAGGTTCCATAAAATTCAATATCTGATGTTAGGCTAAAAGGAGGCTCAGCGTTAGCTTTTATGATAATTGAGGTTAATTCACAGAGTATTATTAAGCATAAAAAGATAGATAAGAGCCTTTCAATCGCAAAATGCTATATAAGGATTTTGTATTGGGAAGGTACTCCCATTAACACATGTTAGTCTACAAATGCGGTTAACGAATGGACTTGTAATCCCCAATCCAAAAAGTTTTCAAACCTAAAGCCTTTCAGGCCTACTAAAATTCCTCGGAATGTCCAGGCATTGTTGGCCTCTACGATGGAGGAGCTGTAGCCCTAAGATTCATCCAATGAAGGGACACCATCGCGTCAACTCCCAGAAGTAAGTTTGGGCAGCTATGAGACTTTCCCTCAAATGTCACCTTGCAGTCAAGGGAGAGTCTAATAACTGTTATAAGTTTCTCATTTAACCCTTAGAGTGCGTCCTAGATCTGCTTAACTCCTTATTTACTGGAGGTCACGATTGAGACGTCGTCTCAGGGCTTCTAACACAGGAGTGTTCTCATGCAGTCAGTTGTGCTTCACTAATTTTACTAGACGAGATGCAATTTCTAAGAAAGGGGTAAATTAGGGGGTGATTCAGGGCTCCTTTGCAAATTGTAATATATCTCTCGGTTTAGACTTAT
>JAFMDM010000149.1 GCA_017857195.1 Methanobacteriota archaeon | reverse complement strand
GTATTTAACTAATCATCTGCCCCTGGAAGGGGCGAAGCTTTCAGCCTTTATGTAAGACCATATGGAGTGAGGAAACGCTTTTAGTCTCGAATGGCTCATCGCACTCACGGAAGTAGAGGGAATAGCTGATCTTCCACTACATACGGGCAGAGTCCCCCCTTGGCTCATCCCCATAATGAAGAGACTCTCCAGGGCTATAGTTGACGTTATGCTAGTTCAATGGGGGCCTGAGAAGTTGGTCGAGAGGCTCTCTAATCCGCTCTGGTTCCAAGGATTTAACAACGTCATAGGAATGGACTGGGACTCCTCAGGCTCCACCACCGTTACCTTAGGTATATTGAAGGAAGTCCTTAATCCTAGAAGAGACGGCCTGGCGGTTCTGGGCGGGAAGGGGAAGAACGCCATGAAAGTGACGACAGAACTAAATGAGCTTCCCAGTAACTTCAATGTTGAGACGGAGTCGCTCTCAAGGGCAAGCAAGTTGGCAGCCAAGGTGGATACCACTCTAGTGCAGGATGGACATACCCTTTACCATCACTCAATGATCGTAACAGAGAGAGTTGGGCCGTAATACAGCAGCGAATGAACCTGAACACCAGGTTTGCGAGACGATACCATTGGAGGAGAAGAGAGGACTTCGTAAGGGCTCCGCATGAGGCAGTGGTGGGAGAAAGGGTAAACGGAACGGTGAACGCGATTGAAGCGGACAAGGAGAAGACCAGGAGGCTTCTCTTGGACCTTCTCAGGGAGAACCCGAGGAATGTGGCCAGCGATTTCCTTAGAGCCATGGCAGCCCTCAAAGGACAGGGAACCCTAGACGGGTGGGTTCATGGTGGAACCATAGGATTACTGTCCCAGGAGGCTAAACTGGTGTACCTTAGACCCATAGATCAGAGAAGCGTGATTGAGACCCTAAAAAGGGTGCACGAAGGCGGACCCAACAGCCTAGAGGATTCCTTGTTGATGGGAATGGGTCCATCCACTGCCAGGGCCCTTTACTTGGTGGCCGACCTAATATATAGGGAACCTCTGTCATACAGAGATCCTGTAACTTACCCATATGATCCCTTCAAATACGCGTTCGCCATCGGTGGAAAGGATGGCATACCCTTCCCTGTGAACAGAGAAGTGGCAGAGGAGGTGATAGTTACGTTGGAGGAGATCATAGAAATGGCCAAGGTTGAAGAGGGGGACAGAAGGAGAGCATTGAACGGACTTATGAAGTTAGGGGAAGGGAGATAAGAAGGAGAGAAGATCGTAGAAATCTCATCTGCGTTTCGCTAACCTCATTGCCCTAACTGCTCGTATCACCCCTGCAGGAAGAGAAATGACGAGGGCAAGTCCAGGTATTAAGTTCAGAGCATATTTCTTGGGGCCCCTATAGTACCACAGTCCGTAAAGAACCAATGGTAGATACAACAGGGCAAAGGGTGGAAGAAAGGGAGATACGATCCCCACCATGTAATAGGAACCATAGTAAGCATATCCAGTCAGGAACGTAGGGTTGGTTAAACCGTCTAACATTAGCATCATGTCGTACTTTGATCTCCAGAGGTTTCTCCTGGCCTCCTTTAATGAGGACTTGAGGTCTGTTCTGGAATGCACTTTGTTTAGGTGCAGACATCTTCCAGGGCTTGGCTGAACCCTGTGTCCTGACCTCTTAAGCTTGGAGTAAAGCCATATATCTTCATCTCTATCATATATCTCGTCGAACATACCTAACTCCTTGATAACATGGGTGTCCAACGCTGCACAACCCAGGTTAGGATTCTCTTCACCTAGCCTCAATCCCAAACCGATCTCGTCCTCACTATAGGCGTAATGCATCCAAGTGAAGGATGCCCCATCTTCCACTGTCTTTCTCATGACGTCTATAGCCCCGTCGGGAAGAACTACATCACTATCCAGCATTATCGCTATCCTTTCTTCAGTAAGGGTGAGGAGTTGATTCCTGAGCTTCGCCATGTTTATCTTGGACATCCTCTTGGCGTGATGATGAATTAGATCCCCTTGAGTCCCAAGCTGATCAATGAGAGATGAAAGGTCATCTCTCTCAGAGTTGTCGTAGACTATTACCCTAGCCCTTTGAGATAGTGCGGACTTAATGCTCCTGCTCACCCACTCAGGCTTATCGTAGGGACCTACGGGGATCAGTACGTCCAACTCACTTTTGTTTTCGGAAAGTCATTATAAAGCTAAGGCCTAATCCACAATTGAGGATCCGTTGGTTGTATTCAGTCATTATTCCTTATGAATTATCTATCATCCCACACACAACTGAGTTCCACGAAACCTCTCTCTTGTCTATACGGAAGAGGAGTTAGGGAGAGTTTCTCTCCATAGTTAAACTCCTGTCCTAGGGTGTACCTAGCTCTATCAGCTGAGATCGGGTGGAATTGTTCACATATCTAAAATTTTGAGGACTATCCATCTCCACAAAAGGAGTTCTACCCCCTTAATCCCGTCATAGTTAAAGTACCGATTAGAAGAACAACCGACCTCAGATTTTGAGCTCATTTAAGGGAGATTATAAAGTTCCAGAGCTCCTCCTTGAATCTTTGGGGGGAAAAGAACATGGCCCTCTCCTGGAGCTTTCTGCGATAGCTAGGTCCTACCTTAGCTGCCTCGATCAAATTGGTGGCTGCCTCCTCTAGCTCCGAGTAGACGAAGTCCTCCCACACTTCAGCTCCTCCGCTCTCCCTAGGTACCACAGGCGGAAGTCCGGCCGCCATTGCCTCTACCACGGGCACGCCGAAGTGTTCCTTTAGGGTCGGATGGAAGTAACAAGAGGCCTTGCTGGCGAGCTCTATCACCTTTTCCCTTGGGGCATTTGGAATAAATTTTACGTAGGAGCCTAATTGAGAATTGAGCCTTTCAAGCTCATTGAGGTAACTCCTGTCGCTTAGGAATCCCACGACCACACCTCTTATCTTGCTGAGGTGTGCTACCCGCACTGCCCTTTCCAATTGTTTATCTCTCTGTATTCTACCTATTGTGAGGAAGTAGCTCCCTCCATCCTCATGAAATGCCCTTGAGAAGGCCTCAACGTCCACAGGCGGGTAGATCACCTTGGAGTCGACGCCATAGAGCGATTTCAGGTTCCTCCCAGAGTATCTGGAGTTAACCGCGAAGTGAGCCCTCTTTGCTTCCATTCTCAATTTGTTAGCCAGAACAGAGAGGGGAGCCTCATAGACCCTCCTCAACAACGACCTATTGGCCCTATATTGAGAGTTAGGTGGACCTACGCCGGCATATATGACATGGATTCCCAACCTGGAAAGGGGGATCGGAATTCCGGTGAAATTAAGGAAGGTTGAACCCACAAACCTTCTAGCTGAGAGGTAAACTAAGAGCCTCTGGTATCGATCTGCCCTAGAAATGTCGAAGGGAAGAATGGGCCTAATGGGAAATTCCCGTGCATCGCTCTGCTTACCTAAGGTCGCAACCACGAATTTCTCTCCCTTTTCCTTTAACATCTCTGCCGCTGTCCTTACAACGTAACCTTCACCGCTCTTACCTACCCTATGGATCACTATGGTGAAGACCATCAAGAGCTTTGACACGTTGACCTAAATAAGTTCCATGACTGACCTCCTCCCCGCCCTAAAGGGCGAGGGTTCCCCCAGGGCGGATCATAGGTTTGTGGTTTACCGCCTTCATTTTCATCACTTCATAGCTAGTGGGATTTACCCACCCCGCTCCATTCGTCCAGCGGTAGACCACAGGCTGGGTCTTCAGCCCGTTACCCCTATCCCTCACCGTGAGTTGCCCCCTACTCACGGATCTTAGGGACTCGGGGATATGTAGAATATTTACCGCCCCATTCAGATCCGCATTTATGACTTTCCCTATGCGGGGACACTTAAACAAACCACGTTTAACACGCCCACCCTCATGGGCTTCCCCGCATAGGGAGCAAGTCCTAGAGGTATAGGATTCGTCTACTTTCGTTATCTTAATCCCTAATTCCTCTCCTAT
>JAFMDM010000148.1 GCA_017857195.1 Methanobacteriota archaeon | reverse complement strand
TCCTTCCCCGTCTCCATCCAAGAGAGGAATTCCAAGTACACTAGATGGAATAAATGGTACAACAGAGTTGATTCCCCCTATTTCAACTGGACTGATCTTCGTGAACTTAACCTTCAAGAATGACATTAATGACTTGACAGCGTCTACATACTCGTGACCAGAGGGTATTTTTTCGACCCCTACCAACGGGGATCCCATTCCTCCAGCACATACTATATGGTCCTCTTCTGAAACTTGATCTGTATACTCGAGACTGGAAATTCCCCTGTTGGAGAGAAAAGTTTTCAACACCATATATCCGACTCTAGGGTTGCCTCCACCTCCTGACCCTAAAATCGAGCTGCCGACCACTAGGGACCTAAGCTCATCTAGCGATACTTTCACATCATCTAATTCTGAGGTGGTTTTTAAAATCATTTTTAGAATCAAATCTGTACAGTAAATTCTAGATCTATGTTGAAGAGGTTGGAAATAGATTTCCAGCGAGCGAAAATCCGCCTCACTGTTAGATAAAGGTTGCTACATCAAATAATTCTTACTAATTTTTTGTAGTATATAGAGAAAAATTCTAATTATTCTTTCAATAAGAATGGTATTACTAGGTTTATTCATACACTTTCCAAGTTTAGAAGGTTATCTCCATTTGTCATGTGAAAGGTAGTCCATATCAGTGAAGACATTGAGAGTTTCATAACGAATTCAGCTACCGACACTTAAGAAATGACCCTTACATCTCACCTTTAACTTAAAAGAACCTCAAAGAAACTCCCATTGCCCACTGTTATTAGATTTAGTAAGCTAAGCGATATTCAAGGTAGAGATCATGTAAGTTCATTTAATTTCAGTCCCTAACGTGAACCTCCTTAGGCCACATGTTTTTTATCCTTCAAGGAATCTTAGCTTATGAAAGAGTACGACTTCATAATAATAGGCGGAGGCCCCTCAGGTTTTAGCGCGCTTAAGGAGCTTAGAGAAATTCGACCCAAGGACAAGGTGGCTGTAATATCCGCCGAAAGGCATTTGCCCTATGACAGGCCTCCCCTCTCCAAGGACTACTTGAGAGGAGAGATGCCTAGGGACGCCCTGTTTTATGAGGGAGAGGATTTCTACAAGTCCGAGAACCTCACAGTCATGTTGGGCAGAAGGGTCCAAAGGTTAAGGGGAAGTATAGCCGTGCTTGACAGTGGAGAGGAGTTAAGGTACGGGAAGGCCCTCCTAGCAACAGGTGGAAGTCCCAGGAGAATTCCCATTCCTGGAGATAATCTGAAGGGAATTTACCTCTACAGGACAGTTGATGATGCGGACGCCGTTAGAGCTGAGGCCGCCCGTGGGAGGAAACCGTTGATCATTGGAGGTGGGTTCATAGGAATGGAAGTTGCCGCCTCTCTCACCAAGATGGGACTTAAGCCTACCGTTGTGGAGGTGAAACCATACATCTGGAACACCTTCGTGGACGAGAAAGTGAGTAAGGCCATCCAACACTACTTCGAAAGGAACGGAGTATCATTTCTAGTGAACGAGTCAATCAAGGAGCTCAGGGGGCAGGGCAAGGTAAGTAGGGCAATCACCAGCTCTGGAAAGGAGTTAGAGGCGGACTTCGTTATAATGGCCGTGGGGATATCCCCAAACGTTGAACTGGCCAAGGAAAGTGGCCTGGAGGTGGGAAATGGAATCCTCACCGACAGGTACCTAAGGACCTCAGACAAGGACGTCTTCGCCTCAGGGGATGTGGCCAACATACCTGATAACTCAGGAAAGAGGAGAAGAATAGAGCACTGGAACAACGCTGACTACACCGGTAAGCTAGCTGCCAGGAACATGGCAGGAAAGAATGAGCCTTACGACTTCCTCTCCACGGTCTGGTCGGACATATTTGATCTTCACATAGAGGCCGCTGGGGAAACCCTGGACTACCAGGAGCAGGCCATCCGTGGGAAGCTGGATCAGATGAACTTCTCAGCGATCTACGTTAAGGACGGAAAGGTCATAGGTTACTTGGCCGTTAATAGGGGAGAGGAGGAGCTTGGGGAGTTGAACAGACTCATCGAGAATAATGTGGATGTAACAAATAAGGTGGAAAAGTTAGCAGACGAGAGTTTCGACCTCAAACTATTGAAGTGAATTCAATGGAGCGGAGGTGGTGGGCCTCATATATTTACGTGGTTTACCTTTTTCTCGCCACCCTCCCGCAACTCACAAACGTTCCTCCCTTCAGTTTAGGTATACCCATTCTCGTATTGATAGGGCTTTACCTCTATCATTCCTCCCTCTCGTTGGGGAAGGGGGCCTTACGTTTCTTCGTTGTGGCTGCGGGCCTTGGGTTCCTGTTTGAGTTTGTTGGCGTGCACACTGGTTTCCCGTTCGGTAGATATTATTACACCCAGGGATTAGGACCTCAAGTTTTGGGAGTGCCGCTCATAATTCCCCTCCTCTGGGCTACCTTGGGCTACTTTTGTTACACGGCAGTCGAGAGTCCCCCATTAGCCGCCTGGTTAATGGTGGTGCTGGACCTCACCGTGGACCCCCTGTTCTCAAGGTTCGATTGGCATTGGCTCACGTCAGGACAGTACTTCGGTGTTCCGGTGTCCAACTTCGTCTCATGGTTCCTCGTGTCCTTGATCATTTTCATGATCTTCAGGCCTTCCTTAAGACTCAAGGTGAATGGAAGGGGAATGCTCTTTTATCTGTTGTTGGTGTGGGACCTCTCCCTACAAGATTTCTTCTCTGGGCTCTTGGCTCCATCCCTGATCTCGACCTCTCTGGCCTTGATCACGGTTATGTTAATTTACCTAACAACCTCTCGAGGTCAGAGGCAATTGACTTGGCCGAGGGCCTCTGGGAGGGCTCAGGGTTCAGGGCAGCCCTCACCAGGGAGATAAGCTGTGGGTCACCGGTAATCTGGAGGGTAGCGTAGAACCTTCTGTAGGCGTTGTTGGCCACCTCAAGGTACGTTCTGTCTCCCCTGAAGGCCATGTCAGTGGCCTTTATTACTTCAGGGGGGTTGAGGGGAACACCCTTTAACATCTTATAGATCGTGGCACCAAATGCGAAAATGTCCATCTTAGGATCTGCTCCACCTCCAAGAAGAATCGCCCTCACCTGTTCCACTGGTGCGTACTCTGCAGTGTATTGATCGAAAGACGTACCCACTCTCTTGGCCGCTCCCAGGTCGCCCAGCTTCACCTTTACCTTTCCTGTCATTAAGTTGTTCAATACTTCACCACCTGTTCTGCCAGGGGAGGAGCTGAAGAATACGTTTCTCGTCTTAACGTCCAGATGAACGTAGCCCTGAGCATGCACAGCTGAGAGCGCCCTTGCCACCTTAAGTCCAATGAACGCTACAATTGCCTGCCACTTCTCAGAATTGAAAACTGCGTCCATCTTCAACAACTCTTCAGCGTCTCCACCACCCATGTACTCCATCACTACCGCAGGGGGATAGTTGAGGTAGTTCTCTGTCTTCCCAGAGAGGACCTCCTTTATACCTATTCTATCTGCAAATATCCCGTATAGCTTGACTATGTCCTCACTTCTCTCCGAGATCTCCTTAAGCGCACTGGACTCCCCCTGAAGGTCGAGGAAGGCAAACTTGGTTCCCTCGCCCGGCGTGATCGTGGGTATCTTTACGGCCGCCCTCTCACCGCCCTTCTCGCCGTAAAGTACATAGGACGTCCCTCCCCTTCCTATCACCCTGGATATTTTGTAACCATATAGTTCCCTTCCCACCCATATTGAAGGGTCCCATGAGGATAGAGGGGGCAGCTTTACGGCCTCAGTCTTCACAGGCTCACCGAAGAGAATTCTCTTGGCCGTCTCCCTTTCCGTCCTCTCCCCCTTCTGAAGGACCACACCAGCGGCCTTTTCTAAAGTCTCAGGGTCCCTCTTCTTTAGTTCATTCAAATATTCCACAACTTGAGGCGGAACTACTCCCTTGCTCAGCATGCAGTCGGCCAAACCCTTCAAATCGGAGCACTTTGAAAAGTCAGCCTTGTA
>JAFMDM010000147.1 GCA_017857195.1 Methanobacteriota archaeon | reverse complement strand
ATCGCGATGAACCTAAATGGTGGTCTCCGACCCTCTCGACCGCCCCTCAGAGATGTATCTCCGGATGAGGGGAACCTCCGCCAGCGGGGAGGAAGTCAGCCTAATCTGGATTTAACTTTCGTCTCCCTCCCCGGCCCTCTTTTACGGTATGATGTTGTGGACGAACTGAAAAGGAACATTCTACCACTTCTCCTTCCCTTGGTTTTCCTTTACGTCATAACAAGGAATCTACTATTGCCTGTTTTAGCAGGAGCAGTAGTAATTTTTCTTTTCTGGCCTCAGATTAGAAATCTATTTGGCCTCAGGACCTTCGATCATAGTATGAGGGTGGAGGAGGGTGTAGCTATATGGGAAAATAAGTCCATCGCAGTGTTGAAGGTTATTGACGTTCCATTTGATTACAGAGATTTCAGCGGCGAATCTTTGAGAGACAAGGTGAACATGTTCTACAGGTCAATAAACGTTAGCAACGACGTCACGTTAATAGTTAAGAGGAGCCACGTGGATAAAACCGACTATCTCAGAGAACTCATGCGTTCAGCTCAGAACTTAAGGATAAGTGTAGACGCCGATCCTTCCAATCAGCAAGCCAAGAGGAAGTTGGAATTGGTGCAGAAAATGATTGACAGGCTAAACGAAGGTGAAGCTCCCTTTAGATATCAGTTCTACGTGTTGGTGGAAGGTAAGAACAAAGAGGAAGTTAAGTCGGTTGCCACTGTAATAAAGTCTGGACTCGCCTCCATAGGACTTAAGACCTCTGTCGCCTCGGCACAGGAGATAAGGAATTTACTTAACATGGATATAAGAGATGGAAGGGGGCCCATTGTACCCTCACAACTACCTTTCCTTACTCCCTTCTCTCAGCCCAAGGCCCCCAGGTCTGAAATGTGGTCAAATGGACTTTACCTTGGCTTAGATATGGAACACGGAATTCCAGTATTTTGGAACTTCAGCTCAGCTCAGAATTCCCATCTTCTCGTTCTAGGTCCCACAGGAAGCGGCAAGACGGAGTTCCTTCTCTGGACCTCCATTAAACTAAATTCTTTTAGTGACATCCCAATAGTCGCCCTAGACATCAAGGGGGACATTAGAGTTAGACTGAAGAGAGATGGAGTACAGCATAGGGTGCTCTCACCATTGGTTAAGGGCTTGGGTCTATTGGAGGTGGGCGAAGTTCCAATTGAAGTCAGGGCTCAGCAGATAGAGGGAATTTTATCCAAATCTTTTAGATTGGATAAATACACCTCCTCTCTTTTATACGAGGCCATTATCTCTGCCTTGAGGGAATCAGCCACACTTCACGTTACTTGGGATGACGTCATGGAGAAGGTGAGAACTCAAGACGTAAAGGATGTTATATATATTAAGAAGGTCATCGACTCGGTCAAGTTTCTCGATTTGGGTGGACGTTTACTTGACAACCTGTATGATGGCATAAACGTAGTTGACCTGTCTCTGCTCAAAACTGAGGAATTAAGGAGATTGGTGGCTTTCACAGTTATCACAGATCTCATGAATAAGTACTCATCTCAAACTCCAGACAGACCAAAGATCGGTATCCTAATAGATGAAGCATGGACTATCCTCAGATCTGAGACTGAGGAATATCCCTTAGTTGCAGAATTGGTGAAACGGGGCAGAGGACATGGAATATTCGTAATGATGGCAACTCAGAACCCTCAAGACCTAGGAAAGGAGGCCGATGTCTTCTTAGATAACGTCGGACTCACCGTTCTATTAAATAATGGGGATCGTAAGTTTTGGGCAGAGGCCGCGAGATTCGTGGAACTTAGCCCAGAGGAGGTCGATAGGTATCTCATGTATATGGGCAGGGGTGAGGCGCTGGTTAGATTCCTGGGAGATCCTAGACCTCTTAAGGTAATCCTCGATGTAGCCCAGAGGTGGTCCACATGAGGGCAATTCGTTCTTGGGGGGGTTAGGTGGTGTAAGTGTCCCCTCCCGTATTGACGAACCCCTAAGGCTAACCGGTTCTCAAATAACGCACTAATGAAAGTCGCTAACAGGATATATGTCACCAAGGTAAAGCGACACTTGATGAGTTGCGCCTCTATCCTCATCAAACCCTGTGGACGACTTAGTCATGTGGTATATTAAGGGCTTGGAAGGTTGAGCCTGGGAGCTTCATCCTTCACCCATTTCCAAGAGGGGGGCAAGGTAGGCCAAGGTGCAGTAGATCCCCACTGCGAGAGTGAAAAACCCTGTAAGGGCGGGGTAAATACTCCTTGATTGGCCTAAGACTGTTTTTATATCTTATAGGGTTAAACCTCACACAATGGGCGCTAGGTGGACACCGAAGTGGGAAATTAAGGAGGTAGAGCATGAGGGAAAGAGGTATGAAGTATGCTACGACCCACAGACCACTCTATATTCTTGCCCGCTTTGTAAGCCGTGCGACGTTCCTCTAGATGATAAATCTAAGGGTACCTATTTCTTCACTGAAGATGATCTACTTTATCATCTCCTAAATCATGACGTCACAGCAGTCAAGGAAGTAGAGGTGTTGGAGGAGTCTGATGAAGATGAGGTTGATGGGGAAGAGGAGGAAGAGGAGTAGGATATTGGTGGTGGGTAACTTTACCTTTGACGTAATCGATGGTAAAAGGTTCCCAGGCGGTCCGCCACTGTACGCTGGACTGGGGGTAGTGGCGGCTGGAGGGGTGCCGATCCTTTGGGGGAAATTTGGTCCTGATTATCCCCTTCAAGTTTTGGATTTCCCACACGAGTTGATTGGGCTAAGGGGAGGAAACACTACGACATTTCGGGTGTTATTTGAAAACGGGAGAAGGATAATGAGCGTCCTCGAGAACTCTGGAAAAATTGGGTGGCCACCATCATTGGACGTCGATGGTGTTCTAGTCGATCCGGTGTGTAGTGAAGTTGACTCAAATCTCCTAGATGGTGTGAACGTACCTATGGCTGTGGACGTTCAGGGATTCATAAGAAAAATATGTGGGACCTCACCACTTCCATCTCAAGGTATGGTTTTACATGCTAACTATGATGAATTTTCGAGCCTCGACACAAATCTGCAGGAGCTAAGCCGAGGGAATAGGGAGATCCTCCTCTCTTTCGATTCAGATGGGTTCCTCCTGATCAGCGGATCTAAAACTCAATTCTACAGGTCAGACATGAGGGGGGAGAGGACGGTGGGAAACGGTGACTTCCTTCTAGCCTCCTATTTCACGCTTAGGGTCTCAGGTTATGGACCATGGGAGGCGGCCCAGGAGTCCAAGTGGTTGGTGGAGAGCTTCAGCAACTCTCTGCCGATTTGAGGGTTGAACAAATGTCGTAATTTTTCCACTCACCTAATCTTCCGCAGTTGTGGACGTGGTCTAAGTCAAGCTTCGGCTCCCCTAAAAGTACCCCCTCAGAGATGACCCTATGTCTAACTGCCAATATCTTTCCAATTAACGACTTTCTTCTAGCTTCGCTAATGACTCTCTCCTCCAGGTTTGAGGGAATATCATTTTTCTGATAAAATGAGAAAGCGTAGAGTAGCTCCAGTTTATCTATGTTAAGCTTGACAGCATATCTAAAGGATGCGCCTTTTGGCACCACGATATTCCAATCATCTCCACTTACCTCAGAGATCATGAGGGTGATCCCTACGTTCAATGAATCCAACCCTTCATCGATTCCCAATAACTTTCCTAACCTATTCCTTGATCCAGCATTGTAAATGTCCTCGAATTGAATCCACTTACCATTTGATAGGAGGACTCTCTTATTTTTCAAAGATAAGATCCTTCCTCTCACGATCCTGGACTCTGAGGCTAATTTGCTCAAAAAATCAGTCAAATTTTCTACGAGGGCAAAGTTCCTCCCCCTTTGTGGTACCCACTCAACGTTATCTAGCCCGATCTCCCCCTTTCCGAACCAGACAGCCTCGAACTCACGTAGCCTTAACTTTCCCTGCAAGGTGGAGATACATTCAGTGTTCCATATTAATGGTGGAATTAACGGTATATCATGCCCTAGA
>JAFMDM010000021.1 GCA_017857195.1 Methanobacteriota archaeon | reverse complement strand
CGTGAAAATCAACAGTCTACGGGCTATAAAGTTCTGATGAATCTCGTGAACTTACCATTAGGTACAGAACTCCTCCAAGAAGGGGACCGCTTCACTATCCCAAGTAAAATATCTCCTGACGTTAAGTGAGAAAAATCTGAAGCTAAACATTAGGAGAAAGACGTCCCTGAAGTAAACAGTAGAGAAGTAGGGCCTCTGCACCGACGGGCCCCACTTCGACGTTAAGTTGAGCCATCTTGACCTGTTTACCCATGGAAAGTTCTATCTTGCCGAAGCCTGAGTCTATCCCTGAGAAAACAAAGTAGACCCTTCCTTCCAATAGGCCAGGTTGTAAGGTCTCTGAGGCTTGCGACGTAACCAAATAGGTTGTAGAGGGCTTAAATAAGTCTAAGGCGTCCCTAAGGTCAGGTAGTACAGAGAAGGACTTCCCTGACTTCAGAGCTAGCTTATTAACTTCGGGTATTCCGCTCTGAGCTGCTACTCCTCCGACCTTAGTGATAACAAGATATTTGACCATGTCAGAAGAGAAGGCGAGCTTAGCGAAATCAATCATCCTCTGCACGCTGGTCACGTTATGCAGTCCTAGTAGTAACTCCATGAAGTTCAGCTATACCGCGAACTTTTTGAAATTGAGCTCAAGTTATCATGGCTATGTTGCGAGACCTTGTGGAGGAGGAGTTAAACAGTTCCTACAAGGTCAATGTAAACGTTAAGCTAGAGGGAGGAATAGTGACCGGCAGTGGAGACTCTTTTGCCGCTGCACTGTCTCTAGAAGGGAGAAGCAAAGGTAAGTTCAGAGCATTGGATCCAGAGGAGTTACTTAACTGGGAAACCAATGAACCCATAGTTATAATATCAGTCTCAGGGAGACCTAAGATAAACGTGCAGGTGGCCAGAAAGTTCGGTAGTCATAACAGGGTGATTGCTGTAACGTCAGACCTTGATTCTCCGTTAGCCAAGGAGGTTGGAGAACATGTTTACATACCATACGTTCCCAAGAGCAGATTACCTGGTACTCTCTCATTTCTGATGAGCTTAAGTGCCATATATGGGTTGGCAGGGTTCGAAACGAAAGATCATTGTGTTGGACGAAAACTTGACCTAAAAGGAAATCCTTTCTTTGTGGGGTCTGGTGAAAATTTCGGGATAGCCTATTTCTCCTACCTGAAATATGCCGAGTTTCTAGGACAATGGAGCAACTTCGAAAGGTTCGAACAGTTCTGCCATGCTCCGATATTTACCGCCAGAGGAAGAGATGTGGTCTTATTGGACAGTGGACCTAGGAGAAAGCAATTGGCTGACCTCATCAAGTTCGGAAAAGTTATTGATACAGGTTACACCGATCCGTTCTGCAACGCCATCACAATTGTTAGATCTATTTTGGATCACGTTGGGGAGAAACCGTATTTCCTCTTAGACGAAGAGATATTAAGAACGAGTTCCATAATGATATACGGTGAATCGAGTTGAGCGAACTGGATCTAACACAGGCGGACGCAAAGTGCAGCACTGACTCAGCCTCGGTAAGACTAATGAAAAAGTGGTTGGAGATAGGAGAAGGTAACATTAAGGTCATAGCGCTCAAAGGGATACAAACAGATACGCTGGAGATGTGGGCTCAAGCCATGGCAGATAAAGGTGTAAAGATCCTGGAAAAACAGGAAAACGGAGATAGAGTGATCTACCTAGTACATCTGCCTTGAACCTCAGCAGACCTTTCTCCTCATCGGTCGGTAGATCCGCTTCTCCTCATCGGTCACACGTGCAATAGTTAAGTGCAATAGTTAAGGGAAAGAAAAATTTGAGTCCGATTAGGGGATGACGTCCGCACATAATAGTTAATATATGTAGGAAGTAAGTTGCTGCACCTTGTTCGATCCAGAGTCCTTCGTGGAAAATGCCGTTAACAAGTTAAAACTTGTGGAAGGAAAAGTGGTAGCTGCTGTTAGTGGGGGAGTTGATAGTACGACTGCCGCACTTCTAGCCTATAGATCCTTAAGGGAAAGAATGATACCAGTTATGATAGATACTGGGTTCCTAAGGAAAGGGGAAATAGATACAGTGGTGAAATCGCTGAGGGATCTTATCCCGATCGAGGTAATAGATGCGAGGCAGGAATTTATGAATGCGTTGATCGGCAAGTCAGACGCTGAGGTCAAGAGAAAAACCTTCAGGGAAGTTTTCTATAGAAAACTTGGGAAAATAGTAAGTGAGGTGGGAGCTACCCATTTGGTTCAGGGGACAATAGCTGCTGATTGGGTAGAGACCGCTGGTGGAATTAAGACACAACACAACGTTCTTCTTCAGTTGGGATTGGACCCGGAAAAACTATACGGCTTTAGTGTTATAGAACCATTGGCAGATCTCTATAAGGATGAAGTAAGGGCTGTGGCTAGATATTTAGGTTTACCAGAAGAAATGGTAAAGAGACAGCCTTTCCCAGGACCAGGTCTTCTAGTGAGGACCGTTGGTCTGGTTACCCCAGAAAAGGTGGAGCTCTGCAGAGAGGCTAACCATGTTGTGGAGACCTACCTGTCCAAAATGGGGTACTCGCAGTACTTTACGGCAATATTTGAGAACGAAGGAGATGAGAACGAAGGAGTCAAAAGATATAGAGCAAGGGCTACTGGGGTCAAGGGTGACAATAGAGTTTACGGCGGAATAGTTTCAATAGATTGGGACCTTGAAAAAATCGAATCGATAAGAGGACTGGTGGCTAAGCTTTCCGCTGGGGACGTAACACATGTGATGATAAGGCTAAGCAAGGGAAAGGGCAAGTATTCTATTGCGGTGAGGGCAGTTATGACGGAGGACTTTATGACAGCCGACTTCGCTAGAGTCCCACCAGAAAAATTGAGGGAGATCAAAGATGAATTAATGAAGCTACCAGAGGTCGGGGAGGTACTATATGACGTTACCTCTAAGCCCCCAGCAACCATAGAGTTGGAGTAAAATCTCTAAAACTATTATTTACTACTTACCTTCAGGAGGCTGTGTTCTGGACGTGATAGACATAAGGAGGGTTAGCCCCCTGGTGGCTAGCCACCTTACATATGGACTCAAGGCATAGCATAGACCTATATATATCCCACTAACGACCAATCCTTCTAATGCCATTTGGCTAAGACGGGTAACATATACGAATGAGAAGGGTAATCCAGCTACCAACGCCACAATCACAGAAACCATGGTTTCGCGCCAAGGAAAGGAAAAGGAGTAGAGTTCCCGGGATTTTGAAATGCTATTGTGCAACATGTAAACTGAATTGAACATGGGGCCTATGGACAACAAAGTTACCTCAATAGGGTAAGGGGACTCCCTGAAGATGTAACCCAACGTGACGCTCAACAGCACCCCAATAACAGAGAAAGCGACGTTATTTCTTACTATGCTTCCCATGGGCCCCCTCAACGAATTCCCCCCTTGGACCGCCAGAGTCTCATCTCTCATTCCTATGGCATAATAGAAAATTGTGGCGAAGTTACGTAAAAGATTGGATATCGATATCACATAGGTTGCGGCCAAAGCCCCAACGTAATCGGGCCTCATAATATGTAGAAGGGGCCTCGCCTCAGCTATTACTAAAGCCATGAGCAGCATGGAAGACACCACAAAAATCTTGGTGGCGGACTCGATGACCCGAGCCTTTGGTTCATCCTTCAATTGAACTATGAGACCGGTTGGAAGAGAAGCTGTCCAACCTATAACGTTTGAGACTATTATGGCCGATTCGTAATAGGAGTTAATTATGGCACTCCCAGTGAAGGCCACAGCCACGATCACTATTGTAGCCTCTGCCAATCCCTGCAGTTTACTTACGATGAAAACAACCGACTTCCTCAAGGCTGTCAGAGCTACTGTCATGTCCATCTTTAGGTCGGCCTTGACATATCTCATGTTTATGAACGTCTGAATTAGGTAACCGGCTGCGTAGGCGAGAATAACACCAGTAACTGAGAGATTAAATATATACATGGCCACCAGGGCTACTGCCAGACGCCCGATCTGAAACAGGGTGGTGGAAATACCGTAAACCGTGGGTGTCCTACCCACTGCTACTGAACTGGTAACCTTGAGGAGGTAAGTTAGAATTATGAGAATCGGAGAGATATAGAAGAATATTGTACCCTGGACGTACTTAGTCTGAGAAACGAAAATTGGGGAGAGAGCGAAGAATAGTACAGATGAGAGAGCTCCCATAAGGAGATTAAGAAGGATTATTCCACCCACAGCCCTTTCCTCCGCGGCATACCTGGAAATAATGAAAGAAAGGATGTCGGCTGGGAGAGTAAAGTAGGTGGTGATCAGTATGAAGATATATTGCCAGGAACCGAAAACAAGCGTCCCCTCAGGCATTCCAGATAAATATCTTGCAACTAATACAGTAAAAAGGAAAGAAATTGGAGCTATCAGTAACCTCAGACCAAAGTTGAAAGCCCCAATGTAGGCTGCGCTTCTTTTGCTCAACAGTCCCACCTTAGCTTCATGGCGGCCCCTATAAGGATCATTCAGTGTTTGACCGTAATTAGCTATATAAGTATTCGGCAAAGAGAGCCTGTGGAAATAGTAGAGGGTTACTTCCTGAAGTATAAAGGGGGGATCTGGGCCGTAAAGGGATGTTATCATCCAAATGGATGGGTAGTGGCAATGCCAAGAGTTATCGGTGGAAGGAAGTTAAAGACCATAAAGGAGTCAATTGAGGCCGCCAAACAGATAACCGTTGTAAGATACATTGAGGAAATAGGAAGGGAAGTGCCCCTGGTGCCGTTAAAGTATGCCGAAATTCTAGATCCGTTCCGTTGGAAGCCAGGAGATAGCGAGATCTGTAGAAAAACGAACAGGATGTTAGACTATTTACCAGGGGCAGGAGTTACAGGCAGCCTACTATATGACGGAGACGGAAAGGACATAGACCTTTTGACTTTCAACCCAAGACACTACTCCATCCTAAAGGAAATGAGGCAGAATGGAATTACCGAACCTTTAGATAAGGTGGAGTTTGAGGATGTAGAGGTATTAGGAATTGAGGACATGAGGACACTTAAGGCTAGGAGGCTATTGGAGGGAAAGTTCCAGAAGGTCCCATATACCTTCAAAATAGTAAATTGTGAAGAATGGGAACCTGTTACAAATAAAAAGAATTTTTCTGGGACAGTAAAATTGGTCTCAGGTAATGGGATCTCCTTACCCGTAAAATACTCTGGGGAGCTTGAGGACGGAACTAATGTAAAATTAACCAGTTTTAGAATCAGATTTACTGAACTACCCAAAGGAACGATTCTACAAGTCAAGGGGTACCTCCTAGAGCGGAACTTCCTTGATTTGAACCTTGATCTTGCGGAGGAGATAAGGATAGTGAAGCTACCTGAGACGACAATTGAGAGAGACGATTCATGAAGTAAGGTAGGGATGCCCCCATTGTTATTACACCCAAGACCAAATGTGTTCCTACGTTCCTAGGATGAATGAGTGAAATTCCTAATTGACCTATTGCCACGATAGCTTCATCCAGTAAATATGAGGACCTAGAGATATAGTAAACTATAACCAACGTGTTTAGAAAAGGTATCTCTATCATAACACCAAACACAAGGAGACTTATGATGACCGCAAACGGATTGAAGCTAGCCCTCCTCCTCAACCTCAGGGGGATATCGGAATAGAGAAGGTAGGTGTTATAACTCATTGGATCGATTGCCTTTCTCTCCTCAATTATTTTCTCCACCTTCCCAGAAACAGTCATCACCACTGAGGAACACTGGTAGAGAAGCATGTATGTAAAGTAGGCCACAAATATGGAGGTAAGAGAATAGAGAAGAAAGACAGTGCCCACATAGTTGAATTCCCCTAGGATTAACAGGACTATTGAGGTGTAACCCACTATTCCATGGGCAACGAAAGCCACTGTTGACAGTAGATTCCTCATGGCCACATTGATTGAGGCACTTTATTTATTCTTTGTTACAGTACCTACTTGTGGCTTCAAGGAAGGAGCATTCGGAGAGAGGTCCTAAGACTGCTGGATTCTACGTAATCACGGTAAGCACGTCTAGATACAATAAGGCGGTAAACAGAGAGCCAGTAATAGATGAGTCAGGAGATATCATAAAACAACTGGCCTCTGAGTCTGGACATAAGTTGGTGGGATATTCCCTAGTCCCTGACTCAAAACTGAAGATACTAAAGGCCTTAGTTGATGCTCTAGATACAGAGGAAGTTGACGTGATAGTGATGTCTGGAGGAACAGGCTACAGCCCTACAGATGTGACCTATCAAACGATCAGAGGATTATTTGACCAAGAGATCTTAGGTTTTGGGGATGTATTCAGAGCCATAAGCTATAACGACCCAGAGGTGAGAGCCGCTGCGTATTTAACCAGAGCGGCTGCTGGAGTTGTGGGAGAAAAGGTAGTATATTGTCTTCCTGGTTCTCCAGATGCCGTTAGGTTGGCCGTGAGGGAACTCATATTGCCAGAGATCGGACATTTGCTCGGTCTACTGAGGGGAAGGTCATAGAATTGACCATATGCTAACGATGACACTGCTCATGGACATGGCCAACGCGGAGTATTGCGGAGGTAACCAAAGGTTAGGATAAAGGAGTCCTGCCGCCAGAGGCAACAAAACGATATTATAGCCGAAGGCCCACGCCAGGTTCTGCCTTATCTTCCCTAAGGCCATCCTAGACATATGAAAGAGTTCTACTAATGAAGAAAGTCTATCTGGAATTACAACGTCGCCCGCGCCCTTAGCGATCTCAGTTCCACTGGATATCGCTATGCCCACGTTGGCCTCTGCCATAGCTGGAGCATCATTCACTCCGTCCCCAACAAAGGCCACTTTTCCCTCAGATCTAAGTTTCTTAACGATCTCAACCTTTTCCTCTGGGGTTAGTCCAGTTACTACCTGCACCCCATCCAAATGGATTGGCGTATTGTCACCCGTAGCCACAACAATTCGCAATCCCATCTGGCGTAAGAAGTCTAAGGTTTCAGGAGCGTCGGGCCTGAGCTTATCTTCCAAAGTTACGGAACCTGCCGCCTTACCGTCAACAGCGAAGAACACGCTCCCCTCAGAAGGTAACTCTCCCTCCGAATTAGCTTGCACAAAGGCTCTCTTCCCTACCACTACTTCATGACCATCGATCTTTGCATATACCCCCTCGCCTGGAAACTCCTGAAAGTCCGATATCTTATGTGATGATTTGCGTAGGGTAGATAGGGCCCTGGCAACTGGGTGAATACTACCCTCCTCGGCTGCGGCGGCAAGTTCCAAGGACCCTGGAATAAGTTCCTTAACATTAACAACACTTAGGAGTCCCTGAGTGAGGGTGCCCGTTTTATCAAATACAATCGTTTTCACTTGAGAAAGCTCCTGTAAAACTTCTCCTCTTCTCAGCACTATTCCCTTCCTTGCTGCCCTATTTATGGTACTGAGTACGGCCATAGGTGTGGCAAGTCCTAGAGCGCAAGGACATGCCGCAGCTAGAACGGATACGGCGGTGAGGAGAGAGAGCAGAAATCCACTATGTAGAATGAAGTACCACGTAAGAAAGGTAAGTAAGGAGGCAGTCATCACTACCGGCACAAATATGGAAGCTACCTTATCCACAAACTCTTGAATGGGAAGCCTGGCAGCTTGGGCCTCCCTCACCGTCCTAACCACTTGAGCTATATAGGCACGATCCGAGGGGCGCGTGACGTAAACCTTAAGTCTGCCACCCACCAGTAGGGAACCGGCAAGGACGGGTTGACCAACGTTTTTCTTCACCGGCTTAGACTCACCGGTGAGCAGAGATTCATCAACTTCCCCCTCCCCCTCCTCAACCACCCCATCTGCCGGAATACGTTCACCAGTCCTAACAAGCACAATATCTCCCACCTTAAGATCAGCTGAGTTAACAACAATCTCAGCCCCATCGCTTAGTTTTAGAGCCCTTGGGACTAGCATTGCGGATATCTCGTTGGATGTCCTGGACTTCAGGTAGGACTCCAGACTTCTGCCAAGAAGGATGAACGTGACCAACATTGAAGAAGCGTCAAAGAAATAGGACGGGGAGGGTGATAGGTGGTTCAATAAAAGATAGTAGACGCTAAAGAACCATAAAATAAGAGAGGAGGAGGAAACCAACGTGTCCATATTTGCACTATGATTACGTAGGGCTCTGATGGCACCTTTATGAAAACCTGAGGCTGAATAGGTAATTACTGGAAGGCTCAACAGAGCTGCTATTGGAAGGTCTCGGAAAATGAAGGTAAAGATCGTAAATACTGTGGCTAATCCCAACTTAACCAGTAGGATTCGAAGCTCTTTATTGTTGTGAAATTGTTTAACTTCCTCATTCCTCGTTATCCTATATCCCATTCTCTTAAGTTCTTCCTCCAATGTTGTCGAAGAGGTGTCGAAGGGATTGTAATCTATCCTTACGAAGCCTGTGACCGAAACCGACGCAGATATTACGCCCTCCATTTCCTCCAATCTAGTTCTAATGTTATCCGCCTCCTCAGGTCTCAGATCGATGAAGAATGTGACTGTCCCTGTTGCGACATCATAACCTGCCTTTCTGATGCTTTTTACAATATCCTTAAGCTTACCACTAGTAAGCACTACTCTTGCCTGACCTGAGGCTAGGTTAACCTCCGCATCCTCGACCCCAGATATAGAGGTTATTGCTTTTCTTACGGTGGTAGCGCAAGTGGCGCAGTGCATCCCAATTACTTGCAGTTGTTCCTCTTTCTTCAACCTCAATGACAATTCAATCGCCATCAATGGGGCATGCCCTTAGGGCCCTCCCTTATGTAAGTTTCAGGGTCCTTTTGAAAGGCCGATTTACAGGCCGCAGAACAAAAATAGTACACCTTCCCCTTATACATGGTCTTAAGTGTGGTTTGCTCGTTTACTGACATACCACAAACTGGATCTTCGGCCATCATTAACACCTAACTGATATATTTCCTTGGGACTATTTCAGACTTACTAGTAGCAAAGTGTTCAGAAACACATTGAAAGTTGAAATAAAGTGTTAATAGACTGATGCAGAATGTACTACTATGACATATGGCAGGAATACAATGGAACCTCTCTCAGACTTGGAGTTCAGAGCTCTAGAGATCCTTAGAGAAGACTCCAGAATTAGTATAGAGGCATTAGCAAGAGAACTGGGAATCAGTCGGAGCACTGCTTCCAGGATTCTCACCTCATTAAGGAAAAGAGGGGTTAGGTTCACAGTTGAAGCAACTTTCGCTGGACAGATCGCCTTCGTACTGGGTAATCGACGGCTATCGGATGAATCTTATAGGACTCTAGATGGCAGATTCATCAGTGTATTAAGGTTCAACAGCATATCAGAACTAACAGAGAAGCTAAGGGATCCAGGAAGGAGAAGCCGAGTCATTATTGCGTCGCCTGTGAAAAAGATCCTCACTCACGGACTTCGTTGCGACTACTGCGGTGGAGAGATAGGAAAGGAACCCCTGACCTATAGAAGGGGTAGAAGGACCTACTACCTTTGCTGTAAAACATGTTTATCTCAACTTAGGGAGAGGTTCAAGAGACGATCGAACAGCATTGCCCAAAAATAGTTAAAATTAAAACGACCAGGAACGCATACGTTTCATGTACTTTGAGGACTTTCATGAAGGATCAAGCTGGAACACAAAAGGGCGAACCGTAACTGAAACTGACGTGGTTTTGTTCGCCTCAACCACTGGAGCCCTCAATCCTCTCTTTCTTGACGAAGAATATGGAAAAACCACCAGATATGGTTCGAGGATAGCTCCAGGCATGCTAACGGCCTCACTAACTGTGGGCTTAGCATATCAATTACCCAGCGATCCTTTCGGGGAGGGCTTCGTGGCTCTATATCGTTTTTCGGGAACGGCGAAAAGGGCGGTTAAGATAGGCGATTCCTTAAGGGTAAAAGTAACAGTAGTCAGCAAGCACGATCAGGGAGAAAGGGGAAGGGTTTCATTATCTCTCTCCACGCTTAACCAGAGAGGAGAGGAAGTAATGGAAATGGAAATGGAAATTGTAGTTAGAAAGAGAGGGAATAAGGAATAATATCAAACGAGTATAACGAATATTATGTATAAGCAGACTTTCAAACAAAAATATGACTAGGTTTTCCAGGGTTGCCATATTTCATAAGAAATACTTAAAGGGTAGCCACTTCGCTTGTTGACTTCATGAAGTTAACAGAGCCAGGTTACATAGGCAAATTGAAGGTAAGAAATAGGGCTATAATGGCTCCAATGATAAGCAACCTGGCAAATCCAGATGGGACCACCAACGAAGCACACATGAGGTACCTTGAGGAGAGGGCAGCAGGAGGGATTGGGGTAGTCATAACAGAATACACTTACGTTGACAACATAAACAGTAGGGGTTCTCGTAATCAGCTAGGTATATATGATACAAAGATGATCCCTAAACTCCGAAGGCTCACCGAGGGAATACATAGGTGGGGTGCGGCTACGTTCGTTCAGCTCGTTCATGCTGGTGGGAAGGCTAGCCCTGACATAAACGGAGTGGAAAGTATCGCGCCCTCTGCAATGAAGTACTTTAATCACATGGCCAGAGAGATGACACAAGAAGACATATCAAGGGTGCAGGAAAGCTTCGTCACTGCAGCTAAACTAGCGCAGGCATCCAACTTTGACGGTGTAGAACTGCACGGTGCTCACGGCTATCTCATTCACCAGTTCTTAAGTCCAGCAACCAACAAGAGGACAGATAAATACGGTGGATCCTTCGAGAACAGATTGAGGTTCGTTCAGGAGATAATAGATGGTATAAGGAGTGAGACGAATTTCGTGTTAGGAATAAGACTCAGCCTTTTTGAGTATGATCAGGACGGCTACGGCCCGGACTACGGCCTTAAGATAGCCAACTCGCTTAAAGGAATAGATTACGTACACTTCTCCGCCGGAAGGAATGCACCACCCGGTTCCTCAGCTCCCTTTTATTATGAGCACAACCACATCCTAAAGGAACTAAAGGGCAGAATTGAGAAGACATCGGTAGTAGTGGGATCGGTAACCACAGTGGAGGACGCGGAGGAAGTTCTGAAGACGGCGGACTTCGTGGCTCTGGGGAGAGCCCTATTGGCGGATCCACACTTCGTCAGAAAAGCATCCACAGCTCCAGAGAGAATAAGACCTTGTATAAGGTGCAATCAGGCATGCAGAGATCTTAGCTATGGAGAGGTCAGATGTACCGTGAATCCAGATACTGGATTCGAAAACAGAGTTACACCTAAACCAAGATTAAGGGGCGAGATGGCCATAGTAGGGGGCGGAGTGAAGGGAATGGAAGCGGCCCTTACCGCCAGATCGTATGGCCTAAAAGTGATCCTTTACGAAAGGGAAGACTCACTGGGAGGTCAACTGCAGGAAGTGATCGACCCGTGGAAGAAAGTAGAGTTCGACAGGCTCATATCCTACTATCAACACATGCTTAAGAGGAGAGGTGTTGAGATCTCCCTAGGTACCGAATATAGGGGCTCGGGAGTCTATTGCCTACCCGACGAGGTCTACCCAGAGCTCCCTCAATCTAGCGAAATATCCATAGACTCCAACGTTTACAAATATCATGATCTAGCCCTATCCTTAGCAGAGAGGGGGGAGGTGATAATGAGCAACAGGAGCCTTGGAAACCTGGATAGGGGAAGGGCAGAAGCCTTCAGGAGAATCGCAGAGGAGAGAGGTGTGAAGTTCGTAGATAATTTTGACTTCAAGTTTTCCTTGATGGTCAAAGACCAGTACGACATAATGAAGGCAATGATATCTGGTAGGAGGACTGCAATGGAATACCTGCAAAGTAACATTGAAGATTATAGTTAGCCGTTTCGGAATCTACCGCAAACTCTTATTACAATCTAGGTTTCTCCTATTCCATGCTAGGTTACTACTCTACCCCCGACGTTAATGGAGATACTGTGGTCTTTGTAACGGACGATGATTTATGGAAGGTAAGCCTGAAGGGAGGAAGGGCAGTAAGACTTACCTCAGACTTCGGCGTTACATCTAAGCCAAGATTTTCTCCAGATGGTAAATGGATAGCATTTAATAGAATCCAGATGGGAGAACAAACTATTTCCGAGGTCTATTTGATAAGTAGTGAGGGGGGAGAACCCAAGAGACTAACTTTCTTCGGAAGTCCATTCACAGACGTGGTGGGTTGGAAAGACGGAATGGTCCTAGTCTCTTCCGATTATCACAGACCTTTCTCAAGTTGGATGGAGCTTTTTGCCGTGGATCCGCAGGGTGGAGAACCGGAAAGATTACCATATGGTCCTGCCAACTCAATTGCATTCGGCCAATCCGGAGTGGTTATAGGAAGGAACACCAGGGATCTCCCTCAGTGGAAGAGATACAGGGGAGGAACTAGAGGTGTGTTCTGGATAGACTACTATAAGAATGAGTTCAAGAGGTTCTTGGATATAAACGGAAACCTGAACTCACCGATGTGGGTAGGTGATCGATTTTTCTTCCTTTCAGATCACGAAGGCATAGGAAACCTCTACTCCGTGGATCAATATGGAAATGACTTAAGGAAACACACCGACTTCAGGGAGTACTACGCCAGGAACGCCAGTACCGACGGTGAGGTAGTGGTTATGCAGTCTGGAGGGGACATATACGTATTCGAGCCTGGGGAGGGAGTTAGGAAGTTAGAGATAGAAGTACCGATGACAAGGAAGCAGAGGACCAGGAAGTTCGTGGAAGTTGAGAAGAACACGACAGAGTACTCAATATCTCCCAGTGGAGACGTCATAGGACTAATAGTAAGAGGGAAGCCATTCTTCATGAAGAATTGGGAGGGTCCAGCGGTTCAGATAGGAGAGCGTGATGGGGTAAGATATAGACTAATCGCTTTCCTGAGCCAAGAAAAAGTAGTTGTTGTATCTGACGCCACGGGAGAAGAAAAAGTAGAGCTGCATGATGTAAGGACCGGAACCTCAACCCGCTTCGAAGTTGACCTTGGTAGAATAGAGGAGTTGGTTCCTTCGCCGAAGGGGGACATGGTCGCCATTTCCAATAACAGGTTCGAGCTGTGGCTACTTAGCCTGCCTTTAGGTCATCATAAATTACTTGACAAGTCAGATTATGGAGTAATCAAAGACATGGCGTGGCACCCTGAAGGGAAATGGCTAGCCTATTCCTTCCCAGAGGGACAGCAGATACAGGCCATTAGAATGATTAACGTAGAGAGCGGAGAGAGGGCCAACGTAACGACGCCAAACGCCAGGGACTTCTCTCCGCACTTCGATCCAGAGGGTAAATATCTATTCTATTTATCAAGGAGAACACTTGACCCAGTATTTGATCAAGTGTTCTTTGACTACGGCTTTCCCAAGGCTACGAAGCCCTACGTAGTAACGTTAAGTAAGGAACAGCAATCTCCCTTCCAGAAACAATTGTTCCCACAAGAGGAGGGCAAGGGAGTCGATCTGTCAGGGATAGAGAGAAGGAGCGAGGCTTTCCCCATTGAAGAGGGGAACTACCTAGCAATTAGGGCGGCTAAGGGAAAAGTCTTCATATTATCGGCTCCCGTAAGGGGAACCATCAGTAGTTGGCTCTGGGGAAATGGGAAACCAAACCTCTCCATAGATTCCTACGATTTGGACACCCTAACAAAGGAGGAGTTCCTTTCTGGAGTAGAGGGGTTCGAGCTGTCCACGGATGCCAAGTGGATGGTTGTGAAGTCTGGTAGTAGATTCAGAGTAATTTCAACGGAGAGGAAGCCAGACCAAAGCGTCCAGGAGCCAGGAAAGAAGAGTGGAATAGTTGACCTTTCCAGAGTTAAGGTGTCAATCGACCCTGCCAAAGAGTGGGAGCAAATGTTAAAGGAGGCTTGGAGGCTGATGAGGGAGAACTTCTGGAGAGAGGACATGGGAGGGATAGATTGGAATGCAATTCGGCTAAAGTATGAGAAATTGTTACCAAGGGTGAGCACTAGGTATGAACTGTCGGATCTCATTAGAGAAATGCAGGGGGAGTTGGGTACCTCTCACGCATATGAGAGGGGAGGTGACTACGACTTGGACAAGCCCTACCTAGTGGGAGGCCTAGGGGCAGACTTCAAGTTCAATGGAGTGTGCTATAGCATTACAAGAATATATGAGGGAGATCCCTCCAATGAAGGGGAGAAGTCACCCCTCAGGGCTTCTGCGGTAAATTTGGAGGTTGGAGATTGTATTAAAGCCATAGACAACGTTAGATTGACAATGGAGGTGACACCGCAATCCGTCCTACTAAACAGGGCCGGAGATCAGGTGCTCTTGGAGGTGGAGAGTTCTGGAGAAACGAGAAAGGTTTCAGTACGCACTCTAAGAGATGAGAAGTATCTAATATACAGGGACTGGGTAGAGCAAAACAGACGCTATGTCCATGAGAAGAGTGGAGGGAAACTTGGCTACATTCATGTTCCCGACATGGGACCAAGGGGTTTCGCAGAGTTTCATAGACTCTATCCTCTGGAGGTTCAGAGGGAAGGTCTAATAGTGGATGTCAGATACAACGGTGGAGGACATATTTCTCATTTAATATTGGAGAAGTTATCAAGGAAAAGAATAGGAGCAGACGTTCCCAGAAGAGGAAAGCCTGTTCCATATCCGCCTTACTCACCTACCAAGGCATTAGTGGCAATCACCAACGAGCACGCCGGTTCTGATGGAGACATATTTACCCATTCATTCAAACTCTTGGGGCTGGGTCCGGTGGTGGGAACCAGGACGTGGGGTGGAGTGATAGGAATAGATCCTAGATATAGGCTAGTTGACGGAACCATAGTAACTCAACCTCAATTTGCGTTCTGGTTTAAGGATGTAGAATGGAAGGTGGAGAACTATGGAACCGATCCCACCATATATGTGGAGAACTCTCCACAGGGCTATAGCCAGGGTAGGGACGAACAACTGGATAGAGCCATAGAGGAAGCCATGAAGCTCCTGACGTTTACCGACGAAGATCCACTCAAGTTAGTCTCTCGCTCCAAATGACTTTTTACCTGTTTGACACGGCCTGCATTAATGGAAACCATTAGTAGAGCGGCTGTGCTTAAGCAGTTCGCCACCGATTTCTCCATTGATAAAGTTAAGGTCATGGCAACCCAGAAGGAAGTGTTAGTTAAGGTCACGGCGTCTGGGATCTGCGGAAGGGACTTGGTTATATGGAAGGGAGGATTCAGAAATCTGAGTACGCCTCTAATCCTAGGTCATGAAAATTATGGAGAGATGGAAGGTAAACCTGTAGGTGTTCTTGGAAACATTAGTTGTGGTCAATGTGAGTACTGCAGGAAGGGAGAACCTAACCTATGTGAGAAAGCGACTCTACTGGGGGAAGGCAGGATGGGAGGATATGCAGACGTAATTGCCGTCCCCAGGATTAACGTTTTCAACTTACCGGATCGGGAATATAAAAAATATGCCGCAGCGGTCTGCCCTGTAGCTACGGCTATACATGCTTCCAAGTTAGCCAACGTGAAGCAAGGGAGTAGGGTACTTGTCACTGGTGCCGGAGGAGGGGTGGGTATACATACATTACAACTACTACGTAGGAGTGGAGCTGAGGTAATTGCTCAGACCAGTGAAGAAAAGGCCAAGATTGTTCAAAGATGGGCCGATAAGGTTATCACGTCAGAACAGTTCGCTAGGGAAGCTAAGGGAGTTGATGCTGTGATAGAGTTGGTGGGGGCGCCCACTCTAAACGAGAGTATACGGGCCGTGAGTAAAAAGGGCGTGGTGGTAGTGGTGGGAAACGTGACAGGGGAGCCCCTAACTATAACGAGGCCTGCCCTATTGGTCATGAGGGAGTTAGAGATAATCGGTTCGGCATCCTATACGCCAGCCGAGGTATTAACAGCTGTGAACATGATACACGAGGGCACCGTTGAACCTGTCTACAGGGAATACTCGCTGGAGGACATCAACTCCGCCTACAGGGACCTAAGAGAAAAGAGAGTAATTGGAAGGGCAATTCTTGTTCACTAATTAGGTGTAAAGTTTCTATATATTCATAGATTAATTAAAATAATAATCTATTGGATCACTCTCTTCTTATGGCCTCAACCGGAGTCAACCTGGACGCTCTCCATGCAGGATAGATTCCAGCCACGAGACTCACCACCAATCCAATAAGGACCGCCCCAACCAGTAATTCTGGCGTGATCACGGGCCTTATGCCCCCAGGAACTAAGCCGCCGCTGGCTGTTCTCCCTGCGCTGGCCCCGATGCCCCCAGGAACTAAGCCGCCGCTGGCTGTTCTCCCTGCGCTGGCCCCGCCACTTAACAGGGACGCTAATGCGGTAGACCCTAGGGCGCCAAGTACAAGTCCCAACCCTCCTCCAGATGCTCCAACTATTAATGATTCCATGAGGAACACGCCTAGTACATCAGTGTTCTTCATTCCAACTGTCTTCATAATTCCGATCTCCCGAATCCTCTGATACACCTTAGTTATCATTGTACTTGCAATTCCTATTGCACCCACCAATAGGGAAATTGACGCCACTGCTGTAAGGAGAAAACTTAGCCCCGAAACAATGGTGGAGACTGTGTTTATTATTTGCTGAACTGAAGCCACAGTGACACTGTTACCAAATAGAAAGGTAATTAAGTTAGAAACTATGGAGACATCCTTAACGCTATCCACTTTAAGAGCAATTATGCTATAGCTGCTCCTGTTAAGCATCACCATTGCCTCCTGAAGAGGGAGGAAAACTGACGTATCTGAATCTGAAATGGGGCTAAACCCACTTGGCTTAAGGATACCGGTCACCTCAACCGCCGCGGCTCCATCTGGCATGTGCAGTATCAGTTGGTCTCCAGGCTGCAGTACTATCCCACCTCCAGGGTGAGCTATATCGGCTCCAATTACAGCTAAGGGAGCCATGGCGGGTGGATATACGTTCCCAGACTGCAGGTTAACCTGCCCTAACACCGTACTTAAATTGTCTACTCCGACTACGCTCACGAACTGTTGTTGCCCACCTAAACTGATCGAGGCACCACCCTCAACCACTGGATATACGGCCTGAACGTAAGGTAAACTCTCGAGCCCAGCCACCGTGGCCTGAGTTAAAATGGAGCCCTGAGCAGGAAGCACCAGAACTGTGGTAGGTCCTAGCGTATCTATGGCAGAAATTATGGATTGGCTCACTCCCGTTGTATAGGCAACTAGGGACACCACGCTTGTGACTCCAATTGCCACAGAAAGGATCGCTAAGGCGGCTACCGTCTTCCTAGAGGTGAGACCTCTTAGGCCCAACCATGCCATATCCGCTAGGTTCGTCTGACCCACCTCCATAGTGATACGGCGATAACAACTACTACAACCACAATTATTCCGACATAAAGCCCTAATCTTGGAAGGGGCGTCGTACCATCAGCTCCATGTGAGGGACCAAAGGATGATGTGTTCGAGCCTATTGTCAATGTTAAGTTGAGCTTTGAGGTCTGTAACTGATCGAGAGAATTGGTGTAGGTAAGGATAACTGGTATTTCGTAGGTTCCAGGCTTGGTATTGTTAGATATGGCCAAGGCGAAGGTATAGGTCGTAGGCGTATAGGGAGCAACATTTCCTACGTAATAGGTTGAGCCACTTAAGGCTGTGAGGCCCAAGGGGGTGATGACCCTGGCAAGTAATCCATTTGCAGTTCCAGTACCATAGTTTACTATAGTCGCGGTTATTGAAACTAATGAGCCTGGTAGGGCCACTGCGGGGACAGTGGACACTTGGGTCTGAATAATGTTTATGGAACCTGAGGCTAAAGCGCTGAGGCTACCGGTCTCGCTGTGAAGTTCACCCTGTTGATAATATTGGGCCTGAAAACCCATGCTGATGGAACCAGCCACAGGTATAAACACAGAAATGGGAATCCTCAACTGCTGACCATGGGAAAGCTTAGGAACTGTGATTAATGTCTGATTAATGTAAATACCGCTATCGCTTATTTCAATAGAGATATTATAAAGTGGGGAGTTTTCAGTATTCAGGAAAATTAAGTTGGTCACGTAAGGAGATCCCGCTGATAGGTTGGAGGGATCCAGATATCCAATTATGGGTGAAGTGGGAAGGGTGGATGGTTGGACGTAGAATGTTAACTCAAGCTGCTGAAGCTGTGGCTGTCCATCAACCGAATAGTATTGTGCCGTGACCTGAACTGGAATGACACCCTGTTCACCTGGAGGGACCGTGACCGTGGCGTTGAAGGTTACGGTTGCACCTGCAGCTATGAGAGGATAGAACAGATGGGACGGGTGATCCCACTGCAGGGCCGTGGAAGTGAAAGTGAGTGTGACGTTATAGAGAGGTGTTGGGTTCCTATTGATGAACGACACTGTCACGTTAGAGGTGGAGCCGGAGGTAAGTTGGGAGTAGGTTGAACCCAAAAGCGGTTGAGCCAATTGGGTGGATGGTTGGACGTAGAATGTTAACTCAAGCTGCTGAAGCTGTGGCTGTCCATCAACCGAATAGTATTGTGCCGTGACCTGAACTGGAATGACACCCTGTTCACCTGGAGGGACCGTGACCGTGGCGTTGAAGGTTACGGTTGCACCTGCAGCTATGAGAGGATAGAACAGATGGGACGGGTGATCCCACTGCAGGGCCGTGGAAGTGAAAGTGAGTGTGACGTTATAGAGAGGTGTTGGGTTCCTATTGATGAACGACACTGTCACGTTAGAGGTGGAGCCGGAGGTAAGTTGGGAGTAGGTTGAACCCAAAAGCGGTTGAGCCAATTGGGTGGATGGTTGGACGTAGAGGCCAAGGGATTGCTGCAGTTGAAGTGTGGACATGGCAGAATCTGTGAAACTACCGTCAACACTTATGAGCACAGGTTCCCCTGCCATGGATAAAGGCACATATATCGGAACTACCAGGAGATAGTGCCCTCCCGCTCCTATGAATCCTATTTCCTTAGGTTGTTGAAGCAAACTTACACCCTGAGCTTGCATGGTTAACGATATGTTGTAGGCGGGACCTGTTCCATTATTAATAACGAGAACAGGGACTTTGTTTACCTCTCCCGGTACTAAAGACGAATTAATGGGATTGAACTGTATCTGCGCCTCTCCAGGCAAATAAAGTGAAAACTCGGCAGATTGGTTCTGAGTAAGAACTAGACCGTTGCCCTCTGCCACATACCAGACTATTTGAACAGGGAAGTTATAGATCCCCAAGGGCAGATTTCCAATATTAACCGAGAAGCTTAGGGTCAGCACGTCTCCACTACGCATGCTGGGTTCCATCAAGTCAACGTAATTTCCTCCAGTAGAATTGGTAAATCCTCTTGGGAGGTGTATAATCACCTCCTCAGATAGGGTTGGGACACTGCCTAGATAGATGAGGTCAAATTGAAGTGGAACCCCTAACTGGTTAGGTCCTGCCTGCTGCCCCACAGTAGCCCATTGGGGGCTAAAGAGCGAACCCTTTATTACCATATTGCTTCCAACGACGATTGTGCCGTTCAAAGTAACATTCTGATGGAAATAATGGATAGTTATGGGAATCTCATAGGTTCCAACCGTAGCATTGGGATATACCGCTGCTAATACCTGTACTTCCGTTTCGCCTCCAGTTGGCACTACTCCCAACTGCACCTCCGTTTGATTGAAGGCCACAGGGAAAGTAGATCTAAG
>JAFMDM010000020.1 GCA_017857195.1 Methanobacteriota archaeon | reverse complement strand
CTGAGCTACGTGCAACTTGCAGTGCCCCCCACACTGACTCCTCTGCCGATATATCCACTACGTCATCTATTCTAACCATCCTCACAAACCTATTGTCCTCCTCGACTCTCTTTATGCCTGGAATCCCACTACCCACAGCTGGCTGAATACCGACAACTCTTACCTCATTCCCATAGACCTCCCTGAGATATTTGGCGACGCCCACAAGATGGCCTGCTGTTCCTAAAGTGGCCACTAGGTTACGTGGGGTCCTTCCCACAGCCTCCAGTTGTTTCCTTACCTCTACTCCGGTCGTCCTATAATGGGCCTCCACGTTTAAGTCGTTATTAAACTGGTCCAAATTAGTAGCGCCTGACACCGTCGCCAATTGCCTCACCAACGGCGCTATCTCCGTGGTCCTGGACCCCATTTCCTGGACATCAGCGCCAAGCATGGACAACATGAGCTTGAAGGACTCAGGGGAAGTGGTGGGGATGAAACATGTGAACTTGAGTTTAAAGTAGGCAGTCAAAGCTGCAAGTGCTAACCCAGTGTTCCCAGATGTGGCCTCCATGATCCATTTGGAATCTCTTTTAAGGGCCTCCCTAAGGAGGAACCACGCTATTCTATCCTTCACACTGTGACTGAAAGGATTATAGAACTCAAGCTTGGCCCAAAAGTCCTCCCCTATTGGTATTCTGACCAGGGGAGTGGGCCACATTCCCTCCAATAGTTGAATAGGGTCCTCGAAGACCCTGGGCCCGCTCAATTCCACTGACACAAATATAGACCACCTTGGATGAAGAGGATATCCCGTCTTTAATTCTTATCTATGAATTAGTTGAATCTGCTCTCTAAGCGCATCTTAACTACATATTTGCTGCCATCCTTATCCACGGAAAGCACCTTATTCCCGGTCTCATTACACCATTTCCCTAGTTCAGAGGCCGCCCCTTCCCAAGGAGTTCTCACTATAACAACGTCCCCAGGAGTGGCGGTCCTCCATATTCTAAGTAACTTCACCAATACCATACTACACACATCGTTTGAATCTATTACATGTTCGGTCATAGGGTAACCACCACGTCAGAGTCCCTGGCCTCCTGAAGGAAGGATACCCCACCAGATAACTTAATTCCATCCATTACGTCATCCTTTCCGAACCCGATCATTTTCAGGCCTATCTCGTCAACATAGAACTCAACTCCTTCCTGAAGAGCTTCCTTCAACATTTCATGCGCAGAGGATAGTCCCATTCGCTTCATTGAGAAGTTGACGTAGAATCGAGCCAATGTTCCCATCTTCATCTTCCCCCTCCCCTGACTCCTCTTGGTGAACAGCACCACGGCCTGTGAGGTAACAAAGAACTTAACTGTCCAACCCATGGATTTAGCATCTAAAGCCATAACTAACCCGTGATATAACTTGTCTAACCCGTTGTCGGCCAGGAGCAACGTGAGCTTTGACATAGTTAATAGTATTCATCGGTGGTAAAAAATCCTCAGGAGACGTAAATTAACTCAAGATTAATATCCTGGTCATTTACTATGAATTCATGTCTCAGAGAACCAAGGACGACAGAGTTCCACCTGGACAAATAGTGACAACCAAGTTTCCCGTCCTAAGTTACGGGCCAACACCTAGGATTGATAAGGCCAGTTTTAGTTTCAGACTTTTCGGTGCCGTGGGAAAAGAAATGGAATTGTCATGGGATGAACTTATGAAATTTCCAACGATCCAGAGGACGCTCGACTTTCATTGCGTAACAGGATGGAGTAGGCTAGGGGATCTGTGGGAGGGAATATCACTTAAGGCCCTCCTCGAGGCGGCCTCCCCAAAGGGGGAGTACGTAATGCTACACTCCTATGACGGATACACAACCAATGTTCCTCTAAGTTACTCCATGAACGAAAACTCAATGTTAGCTTACAAGTTCAACGGAAAGGAACTGGAGCCAGACCACGGTGGACCTCTAAGGGCCCTAATACCACAGCTATATGCCTGGAAGAGTGCCAAGTGGGTGAACGGAATTGAGGTGATGGAAGAGGACTCCCCAGGATTCTGGGAACAAAGGGGCTACCACATGCTAGGAGACTATTGGAAGGAACAAAGGTACGCAGAAAGATATGACTTCATGGAAATCCTTAATATAAGAAAGAGGCGCTCTAAGTAACCGAGAGTCGTTGAAGCTAAGAGCCCTAACTTATTTTGTTCTGAATGCGAAAAAAGTGGGAAAGGTCTCAGATGAGCTCAGCTCGCTGAAGTTGGATCTTTGGAGCAGGAGAATCGCACTACCTCCCACTTCCCCTGAGATTAGCATTTCCAAGCTGGCCGAGGTCCCCTCCAATAGAGAAATAATATACTCATTATTCCATCTTAAGGGGAGCGATCGAAGGCTTTCGGAAGTCAGGGATCTCCTTAAGTCTGTACCAAATGCGTTTGGCTCCATACTTCTTCAGGGCCCTGAGGAAATAGAAGGAGCTAACAGGCTGTTAAAGGACCTCGAACCGGGGGAGGCAACTAGGCTACTTCTCCTCTTAGGGGAGGAGTTCCTATTGACTCCTTATTTCCCTGCAGCCTGTGCCCAAGAGAAAGAAGGCATAGGAGTTGCTCTTCTCTATGTGAATGACTTCAAGAAGGGCATTGAGAGGAAAGCCCTCACAGAGGCAGAGTCCCTTGGTCGGGAGGCAGCGTCCACTCTGAGAACGGAGTATTTGGGAGTTGATCCGTCCCTTTCGCCTTGGATGAGTGAGAGCGTGGGAAAGATAATAGAGGTGGAGAGTGGAAGGATCTTTTCCCCTGGTAACCTGAACGCGGTATGGACCATTAACAACAGGATATGGAGTGCATCGTCCTCGGTCAAATCGATAGGTTTCTCTGAACTGATGTTACCCGTTGGTGAAGATGACGTATTGAAGATGAGGGTGGAAGAGGGTAGCCTATCCCTAAGTTCTCTCTTGAGTCTAACCTCAGTTTGCGCGGCAGGACTTGATATGGTTGCTGTGGGGGAGGTGGACATCAGCCTCATACTACGGGACGCAATGGCAATCCAAAGAACCAAGAGAAGGCCTTACGGCGTGAGACTGATCCCCACTGGATTAAAGTACGGGGATTCTATTAACATTGATCAATTCGGCCGTATACCAATCGTCAAAACCCTGTAGCCCGGACTTAAATCAGTCTTATTAATCTGTTTTCGTTTAAACTCAGAATAGAGGAGATTAGTTTGGAGATCAGGAGAGTGCAGAAGTTCGGAAAATCAACCCTGATGGTCTCCCTTCCCGCAGGCTGGGTGAAGGAGGTTAGCTTAACGCCTGGAGAGAACGTATACATTGAGGTCGATGAGGATGGTAGTCTGAAGATATATCCACCCTCCATGAAGGTGGAATCGTCGTCCAAGGAACTCAAGGTAACCGCACCTGGGAGTACAATGGGGGAATTACTAGCCAGGATAGTTTATGCTACATACATAACGGGATATGACAAACTGACCTTGGAAAGTAAAGACGATCCCTTCAGCGAGGAGTCCATGAAGAGGGTCAAGGAGGCCGTAAGGAGTCTAATTGGCCTAGAGATAATATCCCAGGCGCCAGATAGTATAACAGTTCAATCCTTTCTGGATCCCACTAAGTACACCATGAGTAGCCTCATGTTGAGGATGACAAGTTCCCTAAAGCAAATGCTTCACTACCTCAGTTTGGGAATAAAGGAGTCCAGTAGGACGTTCCTTCAGGAAGTGATCGAGCTTGAGAAGGAGGTGGACAGGCTATATTTCCTTGCTCTGAGGCAGCTGATCCTCTCCCAGACCAACAGGACGCTAGCCTATGTCATAGGAGTAAAGAAGATACAGATTATTGGTAACAGGATCCTGGTGAAGGCAGTTGAGGAGGCGGCGGACGAGGTATCAGAGGCCGCCACTGACCTACTAATGCTGAGCCCTGAGGAATTGGAGACGTTCAAGACTAGGTGGAACGAAATAAGTATGTTAATTGAACAGACGTCGGTTATCATAGATCATGCCACCAAGATGCTCTCCAAGGAGGACATAAAACTCACCAACGAAGTCATGGAGGAACTAAGGACAATGAGGAGGACACTTCTCACTGAAATCCCGGAGGTCGAGCTTCCTAGAAACGGGGATGGAAAGAGGGCCGACATGGCCATGAGATTGTTGTTCATGAGGTTATACAACTCCATAAGGCGCATGGAGCCGATAGCTGAAATATCGTTCAACAGAGCACTGGAGAACCTAAGGGAAATAATCATCTAGGTAAGTAGAAGAGAGGAAAGCTGTGATAATACGTAGTTACGGATCTCTGTTAACGAGGGGAGAGGCTCCACGATTTTACCGTTCTGCATGTAACGTCTCAAAAGCGGTCTACAGCCCTCTCGAGGTGATGGCTCGTCTAGGAGAACAATATGGTCATCCAACCCTTGACATCTGTAAACTTGCTTCGCTCCAGGCCACTTTCCTCTCTTGGTAAACTTTACCCACGTTCCATTCTGAAGCTTCTCCACGATATCCATGCTTAGGTCCACACTCGGTGGGAAGGCAATTGAGGTGCCAACCCCGAAGCCATCGGCAACGTCCCTGAGCTCCACTACATCATCTTCATCTATTCCTCCGCTTACGAAGATCTTCACGTGGTTGTAACCATTTATCCTCAGATTCCATCTGACCTCCTCAATTATACGTTTGAAGTTTCCCCTCCTACTTCCAGGAGTATCCAGCCTCACACCAGTCAACTTCTTGCCCAGAAGCCTTGCGGCCTTGAGGGCCTCGGTCCTTTCGTCTTCCAATGTATCTACTAGCATTATCCTGGGTACGTTTTGAGGGACTACTTCATCGAAGGCCTTCCACGCGGCCTCATTGTCACCCACAGCAAGTACCAAGGCGTGTGGCATAGTCCCCATGGGTTCAAGTCCGAAGTACTCCTTGCTGATCACCCCAGACACTGAATCCACCCCTCCCATGTAGGCACATCTGTCCAATACGGGAGCCAACGCAGGATGCACAGAACGAAGTCCAAAGAAGAATAACGTCTTATCCCCAGCGGCTAGCCTAATCCTAGCGGCTCTTGTGGCTATACTTGATGAATGTCTAAGGACACCAAGGAGTGCGGTCTCATATATGGCCATTTCCTTGTACGGTCCCTCAACAACCATAACAGGCTCCACCTCCTTGAAGAGAGTGCCTTCAGGCATAGCATAAACATCAAGCTGACGCCCTTCCAATAGTCTTAAGGCCTCCTCCAGTCCCGCGAACACTGCCCACTGGTAACCATGAGGTAAACCGTAGGAGTGCACTTCCATCCTTACCCTCATCTCATCCAGGCCTAATGCCCGGAGCACCTCCATTGTTCTCTCGAAGTAGATATCTGTGACCTTTCCCTCAACGATATCCTTTTCCTTTGCAGCGAACGTCCTCATCGATGGATGAGCCAACTGATAACTTTTAAACTTTGACTGAGTGAAGGTCGGTGTTTACAGGTGCAGTGGAGATGATAACCGCAAATATGGTGTCAGCGGAGGTCTTGATAAAGAGGCTCTCAGCCTACATAAAAGAGAATTTTAAGGAAGTATCGCCTCCCGAGTGGGCACTCCTGGCAAAGACTTCCCCTATTAGGGAAAGAGTTCCAGACGAACCAAACGAGTGGTGGTATGTTAGAGCAGCGTCCATAATGAGGAAAATATACGTTGAGGGGAAGCTTGGCAACTCGGATCTAATGTCCATATACGGCGGGGCAAAAAGGAGGGGAAGTGCGCCTAACAGGTTCACCAAGGGTCCTGGGCACGCCAATAGACTCATAATGAGACAATTGGAAAAGGCGGGCCTCCTACACAAAGTTAAGGGAGGAAGGATATTATCGGGGAAGGGTAGGTCATTAATGGATAGGATGAGCCTGGAAATCTTCACAGAAGCAACTGAAATAAACCCTGAACTCAAAAAGTACTTGGGGAAGTGATAGTATGTCTGAAGACTACGATCCCGAATTGGAGGAACTCCTTAGAAAGAGGGCCAACGACACCAGAAAGAAGGCTGAGGAGGAAAGACAGAGGGCAGAGATGAAAGCAAAGAAGGATGCAGCCCTCAGATTAATTTTAACTCAGGAGGCCAGAGAGAGACTGAACAATGTCAGGCTGGTGAGGCCAGAGATGGCCGATGCAATAGAGAACCAATTGATAGCACTGGCTCAAACTGGAAGGATATCGGTGCCCGTCACTGAAGAAGAGTTAAAGAGAATATTGGAGCAATTGGCAGGACAAGGAAGGAGGGATTTCAACATAACCATAAGAGAGAGGGGTTGGAAGTGAGTAAAGCAAAACCATTGGGACTGAAGCTGAGATTAGGGAAGAAACTTAGGACCAATAGAGCCGTGCCTGCCTGGATTATACTGAGGACAAACAACGAAGTTAGATTTAATCCAATGAGGAGAAACTGGAGAAGAACTAAACTAAAGGTGTAAGATCATGAAGGACAAGGAGAACTTCGAGACCACAATTTACATAAGAAGGATAGAAACAGGCAGGAGAACGGCCAGGGCACCTAGGGCCATAAAGGCCATAAGGGAGGAGGTGATCAGGCACACAGGAGCAACCAAGGTTATTGTTGACCCACTTTTGGCGAATCTAGTGTCAAGAAAGGGAAGGGATGTATGCCCCTCCAAGGTATCAATAATAGCCTCCAAAGTGTCTGAGAAGACCTACATAGTAAAGCCTGCGCTAAAGGTAAGGGCATGACGCTACAAAAGATTACGGTTTTTGGAAGTGATAATATAGGTGTCTACGTTTTCACCAACAACAAGTATACACTAGTCCCTCCAGGACTGGAGAGGGAGACTAAGGACGTCATAGAGGAGGTCTTAAGAACAAAGGTCGTTGAGATATCTGTTGCCAACACTTTCCTGGTGGCAACATTAATAGCGGGTAACGACAAGGGAATACTTTTACCAAAGATAGTCAGGGAGGAGGAGGTTAAATCCATTAGGAACTTGCTCCCAGATCTTAGGGTTGACGTGCTGGAGACAAAGGCCACTGCGTTGGGAAACGTGATCCTTAGTAATAACAAGGGCGCGCTAGTCTTCAAGGAATTCAACGACGGAACCTTGAACGCAATAAGCGACACATTAGATGTGGAGGTGGCGAGAGGAACGCTGGCTGAGATGCCCATAGTCGGATCTGTGGGGGTTAGCAACAGTAGAGGTACCCTAGTTCATGTCGACGCCAGTAAGGAGGATACGGAATTGGTTTCTTCTGTCTTAAAGACAAAAGTGGAGGTGGGAACTGTGAACTTCGGCAGTGTCTTCGTTAAAAGCGGTGTGGTCACCAATGATAGGGGAATTTTAATAGGTTCCGCCACCACTGGGCCTGAGATCGTGAGAATAGAGAAGGTGTTGGGTGATAAGGATGCAGGTTAAGAACTATGAAATAAAAGGTAAGGCTAAGTTTAACACAGATAGATTTCCAACCGAACAACCCTTCACTAAGTACGTGAGGGCCCTAAACGAAAGAGAAGCGTTGGAAAAGGTGTATTCTACGCTGGGTGGCAAGAACAAGATAAGGAGAGATGAGATGATAATAACCTCGATTAAGGAAGTCCCGGAGGACCAAATAGGGGATAAGAGGATAGCGGATTTAACGAAATTGGAGAAGATAATTTAGGTGATCAAATGTCTGAGGAAAAAGTAGAGGTCTCGATTGATCAGTTAGTGGCCCAGGCTGAGCAACTTAGAGATTACATAAACAGATTACAGAACATGGTTAAAGAGCTCACGGACTCCCTGATATCGGTGGAGAGTAGTAAGGAGGCCATAAATCTTCTGACCTCTGAAGGAAGGGAACTCCTACTGGCCATGGATAGGAAAGGCTACGTGATCCTTGAGGGGGTTTCCGTATCCTTAGGGAAAGTATTAGTTAACCTGGGCATGAATTATTACGTTGAGGTAGAGCCAAAGGTAGGGATAGAAATGCTCAACAAGGAGGAGGAGGGCATAAAGGCTAACATACAGTCTCTACAGGATGAATTGTCAAAGAGCGTGAACGCATACAACGAAATAGCCGGAATACTAAGTCAAATCCAGCAGGCTGAGAGACAGCAAGAAGAAGGTGCCTGAATTTGTTTCGAGAGACTGAGGAAGGCTCTCTCTAACTTAGTAGGACGGGAGGAGCAGGAGACCAAACAGAATCCTCAACAGACTACATCAGAGCCACAGAAGGAATCTCCTCCAGTACAACCAGCAGAAAAGGGGGGAATGTTCGACTTCCTTAGGTTCAAGGAAGTTAAGGAGGATGACATAGACCCTATGCTCGAGGAACTTAGGGCGGAACTATTGGAGAGTGATGTTTCCTACGCCGTAACTGAGAAGATCCTTGATGACATTAAGGCAAGTATAGTGGGCAAGAAGGTCAAGAGGGGCAGTGATATCGAGGAAACGGTCAAGGAGACTTTAAAAAAAAGTATTTACGAAGTGGTCGGAAAAGGGGCAGAAATAGATCTAATTGAGGCAGTAAGGAATGGCCCAAAGCCATACGTCATAGTGTTCTTTGGAGTTAACGGTGTGGGGAAGACCACCACAATCGCGAAAGTGGCATATGCCATGAAGAGAGCTGGACTATCTCCAGTCATAGCCGCAGCGGACACGTTCAGGGCAGCGGCCCAGGAGCAGCTAGAATATCATTGTCAAAAATTAGAGGTCCCCCTAATTAAAGGAAAATACGGTTCGGATCCGGCCTCAGTTGCATATTCCGCAATAAGCCACGCCAAGAAGATAGGTGCTCATGTGGTGTTAGTGGACACAGCTGGAAGAATGAACACCGACGCTGACCTCATGGAGGAGCTGAAGAGGGTAGTTAGGATATCTAAACCTAATCTGAGGATCTTAGTGTTGGACGCTCTGGCTGGTAATGATGCTCTAAATCAAGCTAAGGCCTTCGATGAAAACGTTGGGTTCGACGTCGTGATCTTAACCAAGGTGGACGCTGACTCGAAGGGTGGCACCATTCTCTCGGTTACAAAGGAGTTGGGTAAACCAATTATAATGCTTGGTGTGGGACAGGATTACGATAGTCTGATTAAGTTTGAACCTCAATGGTTCGTTGACAGGATTTTCAGTTAGATTAATTTAGCCACAGTCGCTCTACATAATATGAACCTCAAGGAGACCTTCAGGGAATTAGCTGACGGTTGGAAAAGGTTATTGACCTCTTCCGACAAACCCAGCAGGAAAAACTTCACTTTCAACCTTAGGACCACGTTCTTGGTCTTGGTGGTTATAGGAGTCCTGGCATTAATAATCCAACTGGCCGCCGTTCTACTAGGGGTATAAGTTTTGCAGGAGACAAGGAACTTCTATGTTTTGAAGGTTACCAGCGGGCAAGAATTCAACGTAGCCCTAATAATGGAGGAAAGGATCAAGAACAACAAAATGAACGATGTTTTCTCCATACTCATACCTCCTGACTTGAAGGGATACGTCGTGGTGGAGGCCTCTGGTGCTCACGTGGTAAAAATGTTGACATCTGGAATTAGATACTTCAGGGGTTTAGCTCACGGGTTACTAAGTAGGGATGAGGTTCTATCATTCGTCAGCAAGAAGACGGTTCAGGTAGGATTGAAGCCAGGCGATGTGGTTGAGATCGCCTCCGGCCCATTCAGAGGTTTTCAGGCTCAAGTGGCCAGGGTTGAGGAGGCCAAAGGAGAGGTAGTGTTAAATATATTGGAGTCCGCATACCCCCTGCAGGTTACAGTACCTGCGGATAACGTGAAACAGGTGAAAAAGTAGAGGTGACAAGCTTTGCCCACTAAATCCATAAAGGTAGTAGTAGAGGGAGGTAACGTTAAACCTGGTCCTCCCCTGGCACCAACGCTCTCCCAGCTAGGACTTAACGTTGGGGAAGTGGTGAAGAAAATAAATGAGGCCACTTCCTCCTTCAAAGGCATGAGCTTACCAGTTACCATAGAGGTTGATCAGGATACCAAGAAATACGAAATAAACGTCGGTATACCCACTACCACTTCCATTCTGGTCAACTACGCTGGTGCCAAAGGACCCTCTGGAGATCCTGCCCACAACAAGGTAGGAGATATTAAGTTGGAACAAGTTCTTGAGGTCTGTATAATGAAGAGGGACGCCATGCTGTCTAAGAGTTTAAAGGCCGCCGCCTTAAGTATCTTAGGAACTGCGTACAGCATCGGAATCACTGTAAATGGAAAGAGTCCCAAGGAAGTATCGAAGGAGGTGCGAGAGGGCATCCATGACGAGCTTTTTAGCAAGTACGAAAAGAAATGGAGGGGAGAGGAAGGTTGATAGTTCCACAGGAAAAATTAACTGAGGCCATCAGCAGAGCACTGTCGGAGGAGATGAGCCCAAAGAGGAATTTTACACAGGCCGTTGACCTAATAGTTGTTTTCAAGGACGTTAACATGAAGGCTGGAGAATTGAAGCTTAGAGAGACCGTTTTCCTTCCCAACAGGCCAAGCTCTGAGAGGAGGGTTCTTGTGGTACCAACGTTTGAACAGCTAGAGAACGCTAAGAAGGCACAGCCGGCCGTGGTCATGAGTAAAGATGACCTCCAAAAACTGCAGGGAAAGAAGAGGGCGATCAAGAAACTAGCCAGCGGAAACGATTGGTTCCTGATATCTCAGGATAGTATGGCCTTGGCGGGTAGGATCCTTGGACCTGCGCTTGGTCCAAGGGGCAAGTTCCCCGTTCCAATGCAGAACAACCTAGATCCAGTGGACGTAATTTCCAACTACAAGAGGGCCACATTATTGAAGACCAAGGATCAACCACACGTGCAGACCTTTATAGGGACGATCGACCAAGGCGCGGAGAAGCTGGCTGCCCATGCCATGGCAGTATTGAACGTGGTAGAGTCCAAGCTGAAGAGTCAATCCAATATTAGGGCCGTCTACGTTAAGACCACAATGGGGAAGCCCGTAAAGGTGAGGTAAATGGCGCTAATGGTTAGAGCGAGGAAAGTCGCGGACTGGAAGGTGAAAGAAGTTGAGGAACTAGCGGAGATGTTGGGAAGAACTAAGACCTTCTTAATAGCCAGCATAGATGGTTTCCCCGCAGACAAGTTAGGGGAAATAAGGAAGAGACTGCGAGGTAAGGCAGAGCTTAGGGTTACAAGGAACAATCTATTCAAGCTCGCCGCCAAGAAAGCAGGCATTGAGCTAGGAAACCTAGAGAAGGAATTAACAGGCCCCAATGTGTTCATAATAACCGAGAAGAACCCATTTGAGGTATCCATTGAGATCTCAAAGTTTAAGCTGAAGAGATTTGCGAGGCCGGGGGACAAGACGGACGAGGAGATAGTAATCCCAGCCGGAGATACGGGCATGCAGGCTGGTCCGATATTGAGCACCTTCGGAAAGCTGAAGGTACAGACAAGAGTGCAGGAAGGAAAGGTGTTCGTAGTAAAGGATACGACCATAGCCAAGGTAGGTGACGTGATACCTACAGAGGCCCTGGCAATTCTGCAGAAGCTAGGTGTGCAGCCAGTATACATACAACTTAGAATGAAGGGAGCGTATCAGGACGGTGTCGTAATAGAGGGAGACAGGCTAAAGGTGGACCTTGAGGCCTATAAGGGTGACTTGGTACTGGCCCAACGGGGATCAGTAAACCTTGCGTCGGAGATAGCACTCCCAATACCTGAGGTACTGAAACTGAGCTTGACTAAAGCATTCCAGAGGGCGACAGCGTTGTCTGCCGAGGCAGGATTCCTAACTGCAGAGAACGCGCCAATAGTGTTGGGAAGAGCGGTAGCCAAGGCCACTGCCCTGGCCCTGGCCATATCTGGAGCTGTTGATCTGGGAGTGGCAGCAGCTCCTCAGCAGCAGGCCCCGCAGCAGGAGGCCAAGAAGGAGAAGGAAGAGGAGAAGAAGGGACCAAGCGAGGAGGAACTAGCGGAGGGATTATCATCCCTCTTCGGCTAAAGCTTTTTATAGTGAACTTCAAACCTTAGCGAAGTGAAAAGTTATGGAGTACATATACGCCAGTCTCCTGTTGCATGCAGCTAAGAAGGAGATAAACGAAGATGCCCTCAAGGGTATTCTAACGGCTGCGGGAGTGGAGGTAGACGAGGTCAGGCTGAAGGCCGTGACTGCTGCCCTTAAGGAGGTCAACATAGACGAAGTTTTGAAGTCAGCTACAACAGCACCAGTGGCTGTCGCGGCAGCAGCTCCTCAGCAGCAGGCCCCGCAGCAGGAGGCCAAGAAGGAGAAGGAAGAGGAGAAGAAGGGACCAAGCGAGGAGGAACTAGCGGAGGGATTATCATCCCTCTTCGGATGATCAACATTTTATTGACGCACATCAAACTCTCATGGAATGCCTAACACTCAAGAGAGCGAGTACAGACTGGATTTTTTCAAAATTCAAGGATACAGCAGGAAGGTGTGTACTTCCTGTGGTACCCCCTTCTGGACCAAGGGAAACAATAAACATTGTGCTGATATACCATGCACTGAATACTATTTCTTTGACCTACCCATAGCCTCACCTAGGCTAAGCGTCAGAGAAGCCCGTAACAAATTCATTTCATTCTTTGCTTCAAGGGGACACACTCCCATCCCACCGAAGCCGGTCCTAGCGAGATGGAGGGAAGACCTCTATCTCACCATAGCCAGTATAGTTGACTTTCAACCGCACATCACCAGCGGCATATCACCTCCGCCAGCTAATCCATTGGTGGTGTCACAACCATGCATAAGATTAGACGACGTGGATAACGTTGGAATAACCTTTGGGCGACATCTGACCACATTCGAGATGGCTGCCCATCATGCTTTCAACTCCCCCGACAAACAAATATATTGGAAGGACGAGACCGTTAGGCTCGCCAAAGAGTTCTTCACTGAGGAGATTGGGGTCCCAGAGGAACAACTGAACTTCAAGGAGTCCTGGTGGGAGGGTGGAGGGAACGCAGGCCCGTGCTTTGAGGTCACAGTTGGAGGTCTGGAAGTGGCGACCTTGGTCTTCATGCAGTACTCCATAAACGGCGAGAAATATGAGCCACTCCAACTTAAGATAGTGGACACAGGGTATGGTGTAGAGAGGATCGCCTGGCTCACCCAAAAGAGCCCAACGGCCTTCCATGTCATATATGGTGACCTAGTTCCTAGCTTCTTCAAGAGGCTTGGAATTCCAGAGCCTGAAGCGGAAGTGTTAAAAACCGCATCAGTACTGGCTGGAAAGATCGATCCAGATCATTGGGAGACAGTTAAGAAACATAGGATTGAGGTTGCCTCGAGGGCTGGACTAAGCGTCAATGAGGTTGAGTCACAACTGACCAGGGCAGCAAGGGTCTTCCAGGTGTTGGACCATAGCAAAACCTTGGCCCTCATGCTAGGAGACGGTATGGTTCCATCAAATTCAGGCGAGGGTTATTTGGGCAGATTAGTATTGCGTAGAGCCCTTAAGGTCCTAAAACTACTGGGAAGTGACGCCAGACTCTCGGAGCTACTGAAAAAGCAGGTGGAGTTCTGGGGTGAGGACTTCCCTCAAATGAAACGAAATCTAACCTACATATTGGAAGTTGCGGAAGACGAGCAGAGGAAGTTCGAGGAGATACTTTCAAAGATCCCTACAGTTGCGCTCTCCCTGAGTAAGAAGGGAAAAATTGGGGAGGGTGAGCTCATAACACTCTACGATAGTCAAGGGATACCTCCAGACATACTCTCCAAAGAACTTGATAAATATGGGGTGAAAGTGAATGTTCCTGAGAACTTCTACGCGGTCTTAGCTAAGAAACACCAATCCGCTCCCCTAAGGGGAGGAAAGGAGCAGAGGTCGCCTAAAGAGTTAGGAGAGCTCGTTAAGGACCTTTCAAAGACTGAGAAACTATACTATCAGGACCAGTATAGGAGAGAGACCGAGGCAACGGTTCTCCTGTCCAAGGGCGAATACCTTGTTCTGGACAGAACTGTCTTCTACCCCCAGGGGGGAGGACAGCTGGGTGACCAGGGAACAGTAGTGGGGAATTATGGGGAGGCCAGGGTGGCCGACACTCAAGACGTGAAGGGAGTAGTGGTTCACATTTTGGAGGGTGAAAGACGATTCACAGAGGGTCAGAAAGTTGAGGCAAAAATAGATTGGAAGAGGAGGTACAGGCTAATGAGGCATCATACGGCCACTCACGTTGTATTGGCGGCGGCCAAGAGAGTTCTAGGGGAACATGTGTGGCAGGCCGGGGCAGAGAAGACCCCAGAGAAGGGGAGACTGGATATCACACATCACAGAATGCCAACTAAAGAGGAGGTGAGGAAGATCGAGGAATTGGCAAATAACGTGATCCTAGATAGGAGAGTGGTGAGGAGCATGACTATGACTAGGACGGAGGCGGAATCTAAGTTTGGCGTCAATATATATGAGGGAGGGGTCCCGATTACCAAGGACATAAGGCTCATCGAGATAGAGAATTGGGATGTGGAGGCATGTGGTGGTACCCACGTCCTTAACACTGGAGAAATAGGGGGTATTAAGATAGTTAACGTGGAAAAGATACAGGATGGTGTGGTGAGATTAGAGTTCGTGGCAGGGGATCAGGTCTCCAACTACGCCACTTCATTGGAGGAAAATTTGGACCAGATCTCCTCCCTTCTAGGATCCAAGGGTGGGCAGCTGGTTGACAGATTAAGAAGGAGACTGGATGAGGCTGAAAGGAGGGAGGAATTGCTTAAGAGGTATAGGACCGCCTACGAACAGTTATTGTTGGAGTCTGTACGTTGGATCGAGGCGGACGGAGTCAGAATTTCAGTGTTGGATCAGCTGTTCGATGAGGAAGTGGCCAAGAGGGTGATGAGGAGACTTACGGAGGTGAAGGGGACAATTGTGGTTCGTTTAGATGAGGACATGGTTCAAATAGCCACTTCAAGGGACCTAGACGTAGGACCCATAGTATCGAAGCTTCTGAAAGTTGGTGGAAAGGGTGGTGGAAAGGGAACCATGGCCACAGTTTCACTGAAGATAGATAAGGTAACGGCGGAGAGGTTGGTTAGGGAAGCGTTAAAGGATAATGAGAAGTAGAAAAATTTGCGACGCGTCGGTCCCATAAATCCGCAGCAGGATGGAAAGTCTATCCAGTATCGGCGAGGTGAGTAAATGAGGATCTAAAATGGCTATCAACATTAATTGCCGCGAAGTTAAGGGGGAGAAAAGCCTTGCTGGCAGTGGTGGACAGCCTAATACGTAAATACTTTTTCCTTTTTCGAGTTAAGCTAATGACGACCCCTCCCGCTAGACCAGGGCCTTGATGGGCACGATGGAAAGACGTCTCACATCTCTCTTCCCTCAATTATAAGGCGATCTCTTCCTCAGGATCCTGGAATTCAAAGGTTCTCTCATTCTCAGGACTGTCCACCAAATCAGAGAAATTTCATTCTATGGCGGGGAGATGAAGGAGGCAATCCTTCCAGGCAGAAAGAAGCCAGAATGGCCCCTCTGAACATAAAGAGCCAAATTCTGGTAGGCGGGCAAAAGAGTCCCAGGTAACTACACCCTAAATACCACCAAGGAAGAAGAGCAGCCCCAACGAGGCTAGCACCACAACAATCCAAGCTCCCTTGTTCCACCTGAATATCTTATAACCGTCGAATACTCCGAACGGGATCATGTTGAAAAGCCCCACGAATGCGTTTATGTAGGCCGTATTGACCAGAAAGAATTGGACCAGGTAGGGAAGCGGATAGAATACTGCCAACCCAAGAGAGATCCCTGCCACCACCAAGTTAGTTATGGGCCCGGCAACGGCAGTCTTCCCAGCAAGTTCGCTTCCCTCGCCCATGCCATAGAATCCTCCGCAGGATATGGCGGTGTAACCTGAAGTGAAAATTAGGAAGGGCGCAAAGAAGTTCAGTAGAACGGTTAGTATAAGGCCTTGAGGAAACAGTTGAAACCTAGAGTAGCATCCATACCTTCTGGCTGTCTGTCTGTGGGCAAGTTCGTGAGGAACAATAGCCAGTGTGGCAGCTCCCGTATACACCAAGAACTCATCAAGGGAGTGGCTGTAAAAAGGACTGAGAAAATGAACAGCTATGGATAGAATGGCCACCACAAAGGATAGGGCCTCGTTCATATTCTGTATCCTGTACATTATTTCGTCGAAGGCCAATCTCTATTCCCTGTGCTAGATGAGTTAGGGGGTATTAAAGTAAGGTGCAGAAAGTTTGATGTGTATGGCAGGCATAGGCTAAGAAGTCCCTTAGAGAAGGACTAAATTACCTGCATTACCGCTGTTCTAAGCTCCTGATCCAGCCTAGGTTCTTTAAGGAGGGAGAAATTACTGGTCTCCAAGGGCCACAGAAGTGCGTTGAGCTCCCTGTCCACAGAAGTCATAAACTCCCTGTTCTTTGCCTTAACGAACCCAGTGTAGCTCGGGTTGTAGAGTTGCCTAAAGCTGTTGAAGGCCTCGAAGACAATGAACTTGTAAGGATAATCCATATCGATCTCCAGACAGTCATACTTTCGGGCGAAGTCGAGGGTCCTAGAAATGGAGCTTCCAACTAAATTGGGTCTGCTCACTGTAATCTGCCCAACGTCGTCAAAGTTAGCCAAGGAAATGAAGAGGTCCATCTGTTCCGCTGGAGTTACCAGCCTAGCCCCTATTACTCTACAGTAGCTTGAGCATGTGGACGGAGTCCTGAGCCTGCCTGTGAAGACCGATTCCTGCTCCTTCCTTTCTGTCAACATCGAAATCACTACCCCCGCCAGATGCTCCACCTTACAGGAGAGCCTATCAAGTTCGGAACTTAATCCTCTGGAGACCTCCACCACGTCCCCAGAGTCCGTGAGGACTCTCCTCCCCTCCCGAAGTAAGTTCACCCTGATCTCATGCAACATTCTAAGAAACTTACTTTCACACCAACACTTATATGGATTTTCCCTATATGTTAAGCGAGGGTTTACAAACCAATTTGAGTTCCATATCTCACTGAGTCCAATGAAAGCCAGGGACGTTATAACGGTTTGGTCATTGGTACTTATTCTGGCCGCAGGCCCTGCGCTGTCAGTGAGTCAACACTTCGTTTACTCAGACTCACCGTTCCTCTCCAATTCCCTACAAAGCCAAAGGGCAGAGTCCCTCCTGGCCCAATACTTCCCTAACTTTACGTCCAACGCCTCCACCATATATGTTATATTCAAGGATAATGGAACGCACTATCAACAGCTGGAGGAAGCCGCCTCACTCCTCCCTCACTCCCACATACTTACCCCCAACGACCTGGAGCACAGCATAAACTCCACCCAGTCTGCAGTGATAAAACAGGTGGTTCTTCAATCCACCTCTAACTTAACCAAGTTTTACCTACTGGTCCATCAACTCTACCTAAGGTTAAACCAAACCAGAGAACAGTTCCTACAGAACCTCAGCCAGGTGGTCCAGGACGCCAACCTCACCTTCTCCGTGGGGGAGAGGCTAGCTCAACTTTCCTCAGGCTCCAACTACTCCGCGGCCTATGAGGAACTTTCACCACAGTTAAACGGAATCCAATTGAAAATATTGGAAATGATTTATGGTAACTTGACCATTTACGGAAATCCCGAGAGGGCAGCAGCCCAGGTTGGGGCATCATACTTCCATCAACCACTGTTGGGCAAACTGGGTTTCTCCAACTACACTAACCAATCCTTAATAGCTTCGCTCCTTCCCAACGGCGGAATTTACCATCTGAACACACCAGACGCCTTTTCCACGTTCATAGGGCGAGAACTTGGCGTCAAGGTGAATACACAGCTCATGCTTGATCCCTCGTTAATCCAATATGCCGCGCTCAATGCCACCCAGGGTTACTTTCCACCACTACAGTTTCGATCGGATGGATTCTCCCTCTACGAAGTTCAAGTCCCTTCCAACGAGAGTCTTAACTCCGTGGAGGCTTTCATGCAGAAATTACCTGACGCCTACGTCACGGGACATCTCCCAATATACGCTGAATCGGCGTTCACCACGAGTTCAGAACTGGAGATAATAGACCTTATCACAGTTATCAGCGTTTCCATCTTGCTCATCGTTCTCTTGAGGGCATTGGTTCCAATTCTTACCCTCATCGTAACCGCTGGGGCTGCTCTAGACCTGGCCTACGGGCTCACCTTCATTTCCTCCCTTTTTGGATACAGAATATACTATATCTCCGGATTTGTCATTGCTCCCATAGTCTTCGGCCTAACCGTGGATTACTCGATCCTCTTCCTCTATAGATACCTGGAGGAGATCAGATCTAACCGGGACCCACTGACCAGAGCTAGGAAAAGCACAACTAGAACGATCTTAATGAGTGGAGTGTCAGTTGCCTTAGGATTTTCGTCCTTCGTGTTGACCCCATCCTCGCTCCTTAAGAACATAGGCCTTGCTCTACTGCTGGCGGCCATCAGTTCACTGCTCACTTCGTTGACATTCTATCCAACTCTCCTGTCCCTAATCAGACCCAAGTACCTCAGCTTTCCGAGGAAGGAAATCCCAAGTCCTCAGGACGTGAGGCAGGAATACCTGGTTACTGTTTCTAAGTTTGCGGTGAAAAGAAAGTGGCTCATCGTTGGAGTGATGGTGTTGATAACAATTGGCTCCTTGATGGTGATCCTCTCCCATCCCACCAACGTCTCAGTGGGGGAGATTGTGCCACCAGGTTCAGAGGTAATAAAGGGAGAGGATACGCTCTCTCAACTTTACAACTACAGCCAACTTTATGCATTGACCACCTCTTCAACTCAAGCAAGAAACATCACTGACCTCCTTCTCTCAAATGGGGCGTGGGTATATGGACCATATTCCTTGGGAAGGAACGCTACAACCTTAGGCAAGTCCATCTTCTACAGTCACGGATACTACTTAATTGAGGCATTGGTGCCGGGCTCAGTATTCTCCAACGGGGCGGTGGAGATCACGTCAAAGGTCATCGGGTTAGGCCTGGTGGGTGGAGCTAACGCCCAGAGGATAGACATTGTGAACCAAACGGTCTTCGACTATTTCCACTACACTCTTCCACTAACCATAGCATTGGTAGTGGTCTACCTCCTTCTAGTCATGAGATCGGCAATTACACCGCCCAGACTGGCGGCGACTATACTTGTAAGTAGCGTAATAGGAGTGGCAGCGATGAAACTGACCTTCAGATCCGTCTACTGGTTGTCCCCGCTCATAGTCTTCGCCCTAATGTTTTCCCTGGGTATAGATTACGACGTCTTCCTGGTGAGCAGAGTAATGGAGGAGGAGGGCGATGAGGAGGAGAGGATATTGAAGGCAGTAAAGGTGACAGGATTGGTTATCACGGCGGCAGGACTGATACTTGGAGTTGCCTTCCTGTCCCTTATGGCTGCTGACGTTAGGTTCCTGGTGGAGATAGGGATGGGAGTTGGATTTTCAGTCCTCTTGGACACGTTTGTGGTGAGGACTATCTTCGTTCCAGCGGTGATGTCAATACTAAAGAAATATAATTGGTGGCCAAAAAGGGTTAGATCTTCTTAACAGGGAACTCGCTTTCCTCATGTCCTTTATTGCTTATCTTGGTTACAATGACGCTGGTGCCCGTGAATGAGTCCCTCTTTATGGCTGATGTAACGGCCCTCCTGGCCAGGTCCACGGCCTCGTCCAAGCTCATGTCCTCCCTATAGTCATCCTCAAGCACACCCATGGCAACTGGGGATCCTGAACCAGTGGCCACGAACTTCTCCTCAGTCATGTCACCTAAGTAGTCTAAGTTGTAAAGTTTTGGGGAGTCATCATATCCACCTATTAAGAACTGGACAACGTAGGGGAAATATTTTGAAGAGGACAGGACGTTTGCCACGTAAGTGGAAATAGCCTTTATTGTGGTTGGTCTTCCTATTAAAGAATTATATCTGTAAACATTGGTAAGTATGGTGTATAGGAATTGTATGTCGGCGACGCTCCCTGCAGTGGTCACTGCCAGCTTATCAGTAACATAGAGAACCTTCCTGACGTTCTTGTGAGCCACATAGTAGCCCGCGCTGGCTCTCCTGTCGGCTGCCAGGACAACTCCATCCCTCGTCCTTAGGCCAACAGTGGTTGTACCCTTCAGAGTCTTTATCTTCATTTCCTCAGGTCTTACCATGGTGTTAAGAACGCGTAGGTGACTATAAACTCTTCTAAATCAGTGTTGGACACGAGGAAGCCCAATAATTAGGGTCTCCCACTTCTCTTGAGTGTATTTTTGATTAACGACGTATGGAACGAGATCTCAACGTACAACAGCAACGACTCCACAAAAAGTTAAAAGGGGAACCTCTCATCTAAGGATGCCGCGGTAGTATAGTCCGGTCAAGCCTTGCGCCGAAAGTATACGGGCCTTTCGAGCCCGTGACCCGGGTTCAAATCCCGGCCGCGGCACTAATTCCT
>JAFMDM010000146.1 GCA_017857195.1 Methanobacteriota archaeon | reverse complement strand
GGTTTGGATAATGGGAGGAGCCCTATGGAGGGGTAATACAACACCTTTGGCTGAGTTCAACTTTTGGGTCGATCCTGAGGCAGCTTCGATAGTCCTCAACGCAGGATTCGATGTGACCATCGTTCCTTGGGAAATGGCGGAGAGATGTGCAGTGGTGGATGATGCAACGTGGGAAAAGATAGGTACGTCAGGGACCAGACAGGCTAACTTCTTCCTCAGGGCCAACCATACACTGAGGGAGCTCTCCAAACGTCAGGGGAGTGGTGGAAGTGTCCATCCAGACAGCCTTACCGTAACGGTGGCCGCCCACCCAGAAGTGGTCTCCGAGCTGAGGGAGGTACCGGTTGACGTGGAGACTTGTTCCCAGTCCAGGGGAGCCATGATGGTTGATAGCTATAACCTGACGGGAAGGAAACCAAACGTCAAGCTTGTGACTGACTGTAGGAGGGAGGTCTTCCTTAATTTACTGGTGGAAGCTCTCACCTGACTTTCCACATTCACCGTATACTACAAGGTTTACTCCCTTCACCTTGATTCCTTTGGAGTTTATTGAGGAAGTTAAATTTGATAAGTCAACGTCAACGTCAAGTATCTCGTCACTGTCCACACAAATCACGTTTGCGTGGGGCTCCTTCCTGAACTCGTACCAAGTTGCCCCCCTGGCCTCGAAGGAGTTGATGAGCCTAGCTTCCCTCAACGTCTCCAGGGCGTTATACACGGTGGATAGGCTTATACCAGGCTCCGTCTTCTTTAAAGTCTCATATATCTGTTCCCCTGTGTAGTGGCCACCCTCGGAGAGTACCCTAAGCACGGCCATCCTCTGCGGGGTCACTTTCAACCCTCTATTCCTCAGTTCTTCAACCAAGTCCATCTGTTACTCCGTAGTAAGTCTTAACTGACAACAATTTAAAACTTTTCCAGGAACCCCTAACTGGAGAGGGCATCGTCCACTATGGATTGGAATATCCTATCCAGTTCCCTCCCCAGATCCTGGAGTCCCCACTTGGAGAATATCTCTGAGGGCTCATAATATTCAACGTAAACTTCATGGTTGGACTCGTAGACATATATCCGCAGAGGTGGCTCGATCCCTGCCCTAAGGTTGGCCCTGAACACTTTGTTTGCGTAGTCGGGCCTGAAGATCTCAAATATGAAGTTCCCCTCACATTGGAATCCTGCGTTCCTCAACCTCTCCTGAGCGTTGATCCTGGACACGACGGCCATCCTGTTCTTCGATATCGACTCTTCCAGTCTCTTTAGGGAAGTCTCGAAGTCAAACGGAGACTTGCGTATTATCATAGGTTTTAATGGGAGCAACCTATTTTAAGTTTAGTCTGGGTTATAGCTTGGGTTGAAATATCATTAAATAGAGGAGGAAGGGAGTCACCACCGTCCAGAAGGCGGCTATTTTATCGACGTTCCGTCTCAACATGTCAATACCCTTAGAGCATGAAAGATAATGGACAACTTCAGCAGTCGCCATAAATGGTGCCATCCCCAGGGCTACCTTGGACCAAGGGGGGAAACCCAGGAGCCAAGCCATTGTGAGCCCAGTGAGGAAAAGTGTGATGGCTGAGGGAAGCTCAACCCAGGTTACCATCTTCCTATAAATTGGAATTAGCCTAGAATCGTTTGTGGACCTCATCAACACGTAAGCTCCGGTGGTGGGTCCTACCCATAGAAGGGCAGAACCTATATGAAGGTAGAGCAAGATCAGTATGTCCATGGGTTGAAGTGGAGGGTCTTCTCATAAATGTTGGTGAAGAACATTTTACCTCAACTTTCACTTCTACTTATGGAGTTGAAGTGGAGGGTGGTGGGACCTCTTCAGACTAACTGTTACCTGATTAGTTGTGGGGAGAGGTCAGTTATTGTTGATCCTGGGGGAGAGTTGGAGGAGGTTCTCCCACTGCTTGAGGGGATGAAGTTGGACGCTATAATTTCAACTCATGGGCATTTCGATCACGTCATGGCCGCCGCGGCACTAAAGGAAGTCACAGGAGCCAAGTACATGATTCATGGCGAGGACGTTCCGTTTGTGAAAGACCTCGCCGAGTGGACTCAAAAATTCCTGAACAGAAGGATAGAACCACCTGAGGTGGATGAGGTGTTGGGTGAGGAATTAAGGGTCGGTCAGGAGAGTTTGAAGGTGCTCTGGACTCCGGGACATACCATGGGTAGCGTCTGCCTTATGGGCGTGGACTTCCTAATAACTGGAGACACCCTATTTCGAGGAACCATAGGCAGGACGGACCTCGGGGGGTCCATGGAGTACATGAGGCGGTCCCTGGCACTTTTAAGCTCTCTACCGGACCTGACGGTTTACCCAGGTCACGGGCCTCATACGACGCTGGATAGGGAGAGGAGATCTAATCCCTTCCTCTTGGATATCTTAACTTAACTCTGTCTAAGCCCTTAGCGTAGCCTCCACAACGTGAGGGCCGCTAGGCCAGGTCCTATGGAAATTATGGTGAATAGGAGAACGTAGTTCCCCAGGAAAGTTAGGACCGCCCCCACCATTATGGGAACCACTATCTGACTTGCCTGTGAGACTGTGTTAGCTACACCCATGGAGGTTGCCGTTAATCCCTTCCTATACTCAGCTATTATTGTGTCAAGGGGAGAGCGATATGCGAAGGCCAAGAAACCAAGAATTGAGACAGTCAGCCACACGAAGTCCCTTGGAGTGAGGGGAAAGAGTAGCAGGGAGGAGAAGAAGAGGATCAAAGTTAACATGGCCACCTTCCTCCTCTCCCTCAACAGGTCGGAAAGAAGGCCAGAAGCTGGAACAGCCAACACCCCTAATACGCCGAACAGTGTAACGTCCTCTCCCGCCTGAATTGGACTGAAGCCATAATATAGTCTAAGGACGGAGTAAAGCCAGGTTGATGCGCCCCAGAGTCCCCAGAGGCCGAAGAACCTAACCGCTGAGAGCGACCACAATCTTCCACTGAGGAGGAGGGACTTGGTGGAGGACTCAGGCTTCTTCCTGGAGGCGTGTATGAGAAGGAGGGGAACGCAGAGAACCATGCTAATTGCCGCCACGGTCAGGTAAACGTTCTGCCATGAGGTAAAGGATAAGGTTGAGGGTAGGACAGCTCCTGAAATGAGAACCACCCCTGGACCCGCGGTCTCCAAGAGTCCAACGGCAACGCTCTTATACTTATTGGAATGTTCAACCACCAACTTCATTGACGCAGTATAAGTGGCGGCTGATGCCAATCCCATTACGAACATTCCTGTTCCCGCCTCCAGGGCATTCTTCGAAGCCGAAAATAATATGGCCCCTAAGGCAGTTCCAACCATTTCGCCGGCGACCACCCTGTAGCCTCTGGAGTCAACCAAGTAGCTGAAGGGTATGTTTCCACCCATATAGCCCACATAAAACCCCGCCAGCACCGCACCACCCACCAGGTAGTTTCCCCCTATGGTGTCCAGGAAGGGTTTCAGCGTGATACCATAGGCCAACCTAATGAAGAGTTCTGGGAAAATGACGGCCCATCCCAGGGCGACGTAGATCCACTTCACCTTCAAATCTACGGGAAATAAGTAAATAGAGGTTTGGGTCTCATGGGAGTGCCGGTCCTGGGTAACCTTTAAGGGACGTAGTTCACGTCAAATTTTTTCACATTTAGATCTTCAAAGTAATGAAAATTAGTTTAACCAGCTAAGAGGAATCGTTTGAAGGAAACGTTTTCGGAGTTAAGCTGCCCCTCTTGGGAGTCCCACAAACAATTAAATCCACCTTTCCAGCTCAGCTCTATGAAGGTGTTTACAACCCACGAATTGCCACAGGAGTGCAGAAAAATGTTGGGAGAAGAATTAACTCAAGACCCCTCAGATATAATCAACGCGGAGGTGATCATGGGATGGCCCACGGAGCTATCCAACCTAGTCTCGAGGGCCCCTAAAGTGAAGGCCCTCCAAACGTTTTCTGCTGGGGTGGAGAGCATGGACTTCTCCGTATTACCCAAGAGCGTGAAGGTGTTCTCCAACGCGGGGGCCTATTCCCTCCCCGTGGCCGAACATGCGTGGGCCCTGATCCTCTCCCTTGCCAAGAAGGTCGGTAAGAGGGCGAGAGGAGAGAGCTACCTCATCTCGGGGAAGACGTTGCTGGTCTTGGGTGCCGGGGGAATAGGCTCAAAGGTGGCGAGGATTGGCAGGGACGGTTTCTCCATGAAGACAATAGGGATATCTA
>JAFMDM010000145.1 GCA_017857195.1 Methanobacteriota archaeon | reverse complement strand
GCTGAGTCCATAACCATAGCCTAAAGGTACTGGAGAGGACGCGTGTAGCTCCAGCGAACCCAAGGAGGAAAGGAACTTAAGGTTGGGGAAGTCCACCCTGATTCCATTAAGGGTGAGTCCCTCTCCCTTCCACGCCCTCACAGTTAGCGGTGGACCTACCACTAAGCTGATCCCAACGGAGCCTGAAAGTTCTGGCTCCTCTCTACGTACAGGTTGCCATACCCCTGACACGTTAAGCGGAACCTCTACACAGACCTCGTCCAACTTGTTTTGTGAGGACTAAGAAAGGTTAAAGCTTCTCTGTCCACACAATTCACCCACATGATCCTGGACGCATCGGTGTTCAGCAGAGCATTGCCATGGTTGGACCAGAGGACGTTGGGGAGGCTAAAGGAGGGAAAGGAGGAAGAGGTAGTGGTGGGCAGGGGTACATCAATGAGGGGCGACTTCTTGCGAAACCTAAAGGGAAAGACCATCACCGCAGCGTCGACCTTACCGGGGGGAAAGGTGTTTGAGTTAGCTAAGGACTACCCCTTGGAGGAGTCCCTTGGACAGGTCAAGGTCGCGGCGGGGGCCACCTTCGAGGCCGTTATTGACTCCCTAGGCCAAATGGGGCTCGCCCCGGCCATTTTCCCTCTCTACGATAAGGGCACGGTTGGAGGGTTCGTTGCAACCAACGGTTCCGGCTTTGGGAGCTATAAGTACGGTTTCGTGAGGTACTCCAGGACCCTTGGAGTACTTTTGGATAGGGACACCGTTGCCATATCGGTGGTTCCCTACTCCGAGCTAATTGAGGTGGATAAGGAGAACGAGTTCGCGTGGAGTGCCATATGGATGATGGGTAAATACAGGTACTACATTCCCAAGAGCTATGCTGAGGCCCTGGGGATAGATGGGAGGAAGGTGGAGCTGAGGTCGTTGCTCAGTGAATTGAGGACCCATACCAGAAGGATGCTGGAACAGGGCTACATACCCGTGGCCCTAAGGTATGCTCTGAACTCGAGGGCAAAAGTGGAGGGCCTACAGATATTCGAACGTATTCTGGCCTACATTGTGAGGTATAACTCTCCTTCCGTGGAGGAGGTGGCGTTGGGTAGGATAAAGGCCGACGACCTGGAGAAACTCTTCGACTTCCTGAAAGCCAATCAGGACGTTCTGCCCTTTCCATCAATGGGGGAATACGAGGAGCATCACAAACTCATCATGTCCAGATTTAAGCTAGCCAAGAGGGTTCCGAGGGAGTTCAGAGAGCTACAATCTGAGTTCATGGATGCCAGCAGGTGCATTAATTGTTCCCTATGCCTAGACTCGTGCCTTGCCTTTTCCACAACCAAAAATCCAGAGGACTCACCGATGGGTAGATTCGATAGGATGATGTGGGGGTGGACCAACTTCCGTCCATGTTTGGGCTGCATGGAATGTCAAGATTCATGCCCTCAGGGGATTAAGATAGCCTCAATTGTGAACTCCCTCCCTAAACTTTCCCCAACGGATGAAAGGAGAGTAAGGATAGAGAAGGTGACTCCGAGGGTAATGGAGCTCCAGAGCTCTCTTGAGGAGAAGTTCAAGAACAGACCCCTCTTCCTACTTTTCGCCGGCTGTGCGCCACAATACGATCCAGACGGAGTGGAGGGCTTCCTCACCTTCCTGGATCAGGTGGGGGAGTCCCTCCCCAACTCCCTCTCTCCAAGGGTGAAGGTGATCGATGGATCCTGCTGCGGTTTCGACAACTACGTTCAGGGGGATGAGAAAGGTGCAAGGGAAGCAGTGGTCACAATAGTTAAGAGAATGCAGGAGGAGGGAGCCAACGGAGTTTACTTCCTCTGCCCAGAGGGACTATTCACCTACAACACTATGGGGGGAAAGGAGGGACATCTAGCCTTTGAGACAATGAGAGGTATGGTGAAGAACGTTCACTTCGGTTGCTGGGCCAGGAGATTGGGAATGGGTGAGGGGGAGTTCAAGTGTGCCGCGTCCTTCTTCGTGGAGTATGGGGGAAGAAACGTGGAGGTTGGAAAGGAGGAGAAGTTGACACTCTGCCCCTTCTCCACATGGAAGTTCGGCACCAAGTCAGTCTACGATAGCTTCATCCTCTCAAGACCAAGGACCAAATTACCTTCGCTGGATGAGGATTTGAGGAAACTGATTCTCGCCTCCGTGGCTGACGCGGTGGTGGAGTCTGGGGATGAGTTGGCGAGCAAGGTTGGTCAGTTGGGCATGGGAGGGGAGGCCTTCTACAAGGTGCTCTCAGTGCAGATATTCAGGAAGAACCTATCCAAGGCCATACCCAATAGGGTCAGGGGGTCACCTCTTCTCGCAGTGGCCAGGGATTCACCGAGGGAATTGGAGTTGGGTGTGGAGAGGGTCATGGAACAAATAAGAAACGACGTTGGAAAGGGGGAGTTTCCCAACCAACTAAGGGAAAAGATCTCTACCTCCAGGGCCCTGGACTATAAGTATAAGGGGATGGTGGATTCTCCCATGTTTTTGGACTTACTTAGGAAGGTGTTAACGGAGGCGCTCACCGAACAACCGATCTTGGACGCGTTAAGAAGGGCAATGTTGGAGTGACTTCATTTGATAAAACGAAAGTTGCTAGCCTTTTTCGGGTAATTTAACTTTTTGGGGTTACGGCCTAGCTCCGATAATTACGATTTTTGCTATGAAACATTTCATAAGGGCTATTCATCCCCGCGGGGTCTTCCGCTCCTATGAGTATTCCCTTGGGAGGAGGAACTTGCACCTGTGAGAGGAGACCCTCCGTAACTCCACACACGGAATCACAAAAAGGTTCCATGGAACCTCCGTCGTGAGCATCGAGGTCGGTCTGGGAAGCAGGAAATTGCCAGACGAGGATGAACCATCTGAAGGGTGGGGTACCTCACTCAGTCACAGGGAGAAAGACCAACTATATCCCCTAGCTTCCCTCTTGGCTAAATCGTATCTCTCCAAGGCTTTGAGCAGAGGTAGGAGTCTCTGAGGGGGAGAGTTTGAGGTCAACGTTAGCAGATGAAGGGAGTCCCTAAATGCGTAAAGGTTGTAGTCCTCATCCACCTTCAACGACACCATGCCCTCTGAGAGGGCAGCCACAGGTCTGGAGATGGCGTATCCCTTGGCCAAGACTCTCTCACACAGCCCCTTCCCCTCGGCCATTAAGTCCAATTTATCCCTAATCTCCATCAATAGGGAGATTACCTCATCGTCTCTCCTCTTTGGGGAGATGGAACTTAACAGATCACCCATATTACCCTCTTGGCTGATTTAGGGCAGAGAGTGGCATGAAAGTCAAGGTTCTTTATTTCGCCTTCCTTAGGGACATGACGGGAAAGGCAGAAGAGGAAGTTGAACTGACCAAGGGCGATCTGGACTCCCTTTACTCAGAGCTTGGAAGGAGGTATGGAAGGAAAGTTGAGACCACCCTAAGGGAGGGATACGGAGGGGTGAAGGTGATCGCCATTGTGAACTCTAGGCCCAACGTGAAGGAACTTAAGGATGGAGATGAGGTGGCCCTCCTTCCTCCCCCCTCAGGAGGGGACTTAACGGAGGGTAAGCTGGACTTCATTGACCTGGTAAGTAAGTTCAGGTCAGAGGCTCCTCCGGACGCGGGGTCAATGGTGGTTTACCTGGGATTCGTGAAGGGATTGGTGGATGGACACAAGGTATCCTCCCTGGAGTACCAGGCTTACGAGAGTTACACAAGAAGGAGGTTCCAGGAGATAGGTGAGGAATTAAGGTCCAAGTACCCGGACCTGGTGAAGTTTGAGATCCACCACGTTGTAGGGAGGAGGGAGCCCGGAGAGGACGTCATGTTGATCATGGCTCTAGGTAAGGGGAGAGGGGATGCGATCAAGGCCATTGGCGAGGCGGTTGAGCTGGTGAAACACACCACCGGAATATGGAAACTTGAGGTTAGGGACGACGGTCAGTTCTGGGTGGTGGCGGGAAACACCAGGGTGAAAAGGGAGTGAGGAGACCAACAGTTTTGGTCGTTGCGGGAATAGACTCGGGTAACGGGGCGGGAGGGGAAACAGACCTCAGGGTGCTGGATTCTCTGGGCGTACATGGCGTGTTAGCTACGACCGCATTGACCGCCCAGAACGGCAGGGGAGTGAGGGGAATCTTCCCCGCCTCAAAGGACGCCTTTAGGGCACAGCTGGAGGCCGTCATGGAGTTCAAACCCAAGGTGGCGAAGGTGGGCATGAT
>JAFMDM010000144.1 GCA_017857195.1 Methanobacteriota archaeon | reverse complement strand
CAGGTTTTTGACAGGAATGGCCATTGGGGCGGATCTCGTCCTGGTAATGACTTACATGGCGGAGATGGCCCCGGCCAGCAAGAGGGGGAGGTACACCAACTTAGCCTTCATTGGAGGATGGGCTGGAATAGGAATAGGCCCCTTCATTGCGGCTTTGATTGTGACCTCCAACACAGTGATTGGGTGGAGGATCGTGTTTGCAGTGGGTGGAATTTTAGCTGTACTCGCTCTTGCCATAAGGTACTACGCGCCAGAGACAGTGAGGTTCCTGGTCTCCAAGAGCAAGTTCGACGATGCCGAGAGACTGGTAGGGAGAATGGAGGAGGTATCCCTGAGGAGGTCTGGACTGGCGAGCCTACCTGAGCCTGACATGAGGAGCTACAGGATACCAAAGCAGAATCCCTTCAAGATACTGGTTAAACCTAAATATCTAAAGAGGCTGTTGGCACTATTTTTCCTGCTCTTCTTCGTATACTTCATGGATTATCCGTTCCTCGTCATTCCAGAGACGTGGGCCAAGGACGTATTAGGTTACAGCGGTAGCATGCTATCGCAGGTGGTGTTCCTGTTCGGCGTGGCAGGGGTCGGTGCGTTTCTGGGATCCATTTTGCTGAGACCCTTCATAGATAGATACGACAGGAGGAAGATGACGATCGTCTCAGTCGTGGTATACACCTTGGGGACGGGGATAATGGGATACGGAGGGGCCGTTAAGTCCCTGGCCCTGTTCTTCGTGGGGGCTTTCCTAGCCGAGCTCATAGGTGTGGGTTGGTATCAGTTGTACTACCAGATGTGTACGGACAACTTTCCCACCGCAGCTCGCGCCACAGGTTACGCCATTGCAGATGGAGTAGGGCATTTAGGTGGTGCAATAGGCCTCTTGGTAATATTTCCCATAATCTACGCCCTGGGAAACGTGGGAGGATGGGTGATCCCGTGGATCCCTGCTATCGCCATGACGCTGGTTGTCCTGGCCCTGACTCCCAACACCGTTGGTAAGAGGCTAGAGGAGATAAACGAGGCTACTGACGCAGTTCAATGAGACGGACGCAAGTGGGGAATTTCCCTTCTTCTTTTCCTTATCCTAGCTATCTGGTCGATTTTTCTGCTAAGTTGTTTACTTTCCAGCAGTTATTAGATTTCGCCCCGATTTTAGGGATCATTTGAGCCCAATCCTTTTTTATGTTAAAAATGTTTTATGTTAGATTATTACTTTTTTAAAAACACGAGCCCTCACACCATGTGAGCTCTACCCAGGAGGAAGTGACGACTGGGGAGCCCATGCCGTTAGGTTCTAGGAACCCCGTGACCTGCTCACCGTAAGTCTTGGTAGGTGATTGAGGGCTAAGTTCCCGCACTCGATCACGATTAAACGCAAAATGAGTGTAATCAACGTGTAGGGAAAACGGTAAAGTCTCATGACTGCTGTTCCTGGGGCTGTCCACACTATGGACACTCACTCATACTGATGTCTCACTAGCGTAAACTGAGAGTAGTGACAGGGCCTGAGCCGACCTTAGGACCGGAGACTCATCTACGACATGCTCGATCCGTCGTTCAGGGTTGCCGCACCCTAAGTTACAGCAGTTATTAGATTTTGCCTTGACTTCAAGGCTACACCTAACGAGAAATCCCATAACTGCTGTAAGTTAGTTTATTAAATTATCACGACAAATTCAATCCCATGTTCAGGGTCTTGGAGTTGGGGAGCAACATATCCGCTCCCCTGGCTGGTACCATACTGGGTGACCTGGGATACGACGTGATCAAGGTGGAACCCCCAAAGGGCGACGATCGAAGGGCGATCCCTCCATTCAAGGAGGGGGCCAGCGTCTATTTCTCCAGCGTCAACAGGAACAAGAGGAGCGTTGTCGTAGATCTAAGGAGAAGTGAGGGATTAGAGGTGTTTAGGAAATTAGCGTCTACCTCCGACGTGGTCTTGACCAACTACAGGCCCAGGGCACTCAAGAAGTTGCACATCGATTACGACAGCGTGCTTGAGGTCAACCCTCGCATCGTGTACTGTTCCATAACGGGCTACGGGGGCACTGATGAGCCAGCCTACGACGCCACGATCCTGGCCGAGAGCGGGCTCATGGACTTAACTGGAGAGCCCGACAGGCCTCCGGTCAAGTTCGCCACGTCCATCTCCGACGTGACCACAGCATTAACTGCCACAGTCCTCGTTCTCCACTCGCTACTGACCGGCAGGAGACCGGTCTTCCTCGACGTGTCCATGATCCACACCCAACTCTACTTGATCCTGGAGGACGCCTACGCCTTGCTCAACGTGGGCCTAGAGCCAAGGAGGACTGGGTCGTCGCACAGGTTCCTGGTACCTTACCAGGCCTTCCAGGCGGCTGATGGCTACGTTTACGTATCCGTGTTCAATGACGAACAGTACACCAGGCTTTGCGAAGCCCTGGGCAGGGAGGACTTGAAGGTCTACAAGACCCAGGAGGAGAGGCTGAGGAACAGGGACAAGATAGTGGGGGACCTCCAGGAAGTCTTCAGGAGGAACAACAGGGACTATTGGGTATCTCTGCTGAAGGCCTACGATGTCCCCTGTGCCCCCGTGAGGAAGTTGAGGGAGGCCCTCGAGATTTACGGGAAGAGTATGGTGAGGGAAGTCAGGGGGATCAAGTACCTGTCGTTCCCCTCCAACGTGTCCAGGGGAGTCGAGTTACCCTCCCCCAGGTTAGGTGAACACACCGTGGATGTACTCAAGGAGCTAGGCTACACACAGGAGGAGATAGGGACCCTGATTAAGGAAGGGGTGGTCATGGATGAGGGCCTTAAATAAGCTGGACGAGGAGGGTCAACTCCTCCTAGGGGTAGTCAGGGAACTCATGGGAAAATACGGTGAGAGCTACTGGAACAAGATGGATGAATCGCAGTCCTTTCCTGAGGACTTCGTGAAGGAATTTATGAAATTGGGGCTAGGGGCCATACTGATCCCCAAGGAGTGGGGAGGGGGAGGGAAGGGAGTCAGGGAGGCCTCCCTCATCCTAAGGGAGATAAACCTGTTGGGAGGGAACTCCTACTTCGTGCACGGCCACTACTACCTTACCGCCATGCTCGTGAGATGCGCAGGGAAGGAGATGAGGGATTGGCTCTTCCCGGAAGTAGTGCAGGGAAAGAGGGTCATGACTCTGGCCCTTACGGAACCAGAGGCCGGATCAGACAGCACCAGGATAAGTACCTTAGCCGAGAGGCAGGGGGACAGGTTCGTAGTGTCTGGGAGGAAGGTCTTCATCTCGAGGATCAGCCATACCGACTATTTCGTGTTGGTGGCCAGGACCAAGAGGGTTGATGAGGTGAGAAAGAAGACCGAGGGAGTGACCCTGTTCCTCGTTGACGCCAACGTGAGGGGTTTACAGATGAGGAAGATAAGGACCATGTCCAACACCGACGCATACGAGCTCGCACTTGACAAGGTGGAGGTACCAGAGGACAGGGTGATAGGCGAGGTGGACAGGGGTTTCCCCTGTCTCCTCAAGACCTTAAACGCTGAGAGGGTGATGATAGCAGCGGAACTGTTAGGGAACGTGAGGTGGTTCCTGGAGAAGTCCGTTGATTACGCCAAGAGGAGAGTCGTCTTCGGCAGACCGATAGGAGCCAATCAAGGTGTGCAGTTCCCCCTGGCTGAGGTCTACGCCAGATTACTGGCACTGGAGGAGCTCCTGGACGCCTCCGTGGAGGCTGTGGAAGGAGAGGAGGAGAGGAGGGCCGGAGAGATGGCTAACGCTCTCAAGTACCTCTCAGCGGAACTGGCGTGGGACGCCGCCAACGTGGCCATGGACGTCCACGGGGGTTACGGCTACGCTTCAGACTTAGGGATAGAGAGGAAACTCAGAGAGACCAGGCTCTACAAGGTCGCACCGGTCTCCCAGAACCTGGCCCTCTCTTACATCGCCACGGCCGTGTTGGGATTGCCGAGATCCTACTAGTACTCTATGTCAATTACGGGCGAAGTGGCTGTAACTCGACTCCGCGGTCAACCGGTAACTGGTAAGTGAGTTTGAGTATAACCCTACTCAGATGGGATTTATTGGAAAATCCCTTGATGGGAGGTCATGAAAGCTTTTTAGACAGCAATTATTGGAATCTTAGGGAGGTAATACGAAAAAGCCGGTATTAGCGAGAAGTTTTTCGACGTCGTCCCGCTGAAAAGGTGCGGAAAGGGACAGATCGAGTTCGCTAGGGAGAGGCTGGTCAGGGAGATCAACAGGCTGGGCG
>JAFMDM010000143.1 GCA_017857195.1 Methanobacteriota archaeon | reverse complement strand
TGACGCTGGAGCAGATAGGGTCAGTATAGCAGATACTGTGGGAGTGTTAAATCCCACAAAAACAAAAGACCTATTTGCATGGATACGAAAGGAGGTTCCCAACGTTGAATTGGACATTCATGCTCATAACGATATGGGAAACGCTGTGGCCAATGCGCTAGCCGCAGTTGAAGGAGGTGCTACCATAGTTCATGCAACGGTAAATGGACTAGGAGAGAGGGTCGGAATCACCCCATTGCAAGCTATCGCTGTAGCTTTAAAATATCATCTTGGGATCGATGTAATAAAGTTAGATAAGTTAATGTGGTTATCCAATTTGGTTGAAAAACATAGCGGCATCGCAGTTCCTCCAAACTTCCCTGTAACCGGAGACTACGCCTACATTCATAAGGCGGGGGTGCATGTTGCTGGTATCCTCAATGATCCTAGAACTTACGAGTTTATGCCGCCCGAGGTGCTAGGGAGAAGCAGGGATTACACCATAGACAAATATTCTGGAAAGAATGGTCTTCGGCGGAAGTTAGAACGATTAGGAGTTACTCTCAATGAAGAATCTCTGGAGAAAGTTCTATGGAAGATCAAGGAGAAACAGGACACTAAGTTCTATCGTGATGAAGACTTGTTGGAATTAGCCGAGGAAGTGACGGGTTCGAAGCTAAAGCCTAGACCCCCAGAAGAAATAGAAGCAGTAGTTTCAATAAAATGTGAACCAAATGTATATACGACCTCTGTCACCAGAAGACTTCACTTAATAGAAGGAGTAACAGAAGTGATGGAGATTAGTGGAGAGTATGACATCGTGGCAAAAATATCCGCAAAGGAACCGGCACAATTGAATCAGATCATAGAACAAGTAAGAGGAGTAAAGGGAATAAGAAATACCACCACTGCCCTCGTACTGAAGAAGATTTGATTTCTATGACTCAAAAAGTATTTGTATAAAATTTTTGAGGTAATTCAAGAATTAATGCTTACTCTAAAACATTTACCAGAAACCATAAAGCAAAAGGGGAGAACTCAGATAGTGTGGACATTGACCTACAAATCACGGGGTTTAAGACGTTCTCCTCAAAAGTGGGGCTTTATTCACATTTTGTAAACCATAGCAATAGTGTCGTCACTTGTTAGGATAAATTATCTCCCCCTTCAGAACTGTGCGACTGACGTGGATTAATGTGGACTGCGGCGAATTAACATATCTCGACAGATAGGTATCTGTTAATTTAGCTAATCTGTAACGACACTATGACCATAGCCGTTCGGCAAAAGGAAAATCCGTGGCTTAGTGTGGACAGTATGGAACTCACGAGGAAAAACGAAAATTGAAGTAGCTGAAATCTCACGTCTGAAGACGGATAGCTGCAAGAATACATTTCACTGCACCATAATGGGAGAAGATAACTTTCTACAGTAGCGGCATCCCAAAATTATTCTCGATGTGCGGGGGCGGGGATTCGAACCCCGGATGGCCTACGCCAGCGGATCTCCCTACTCACGGTCTTGAGTCCGCCCCCTTGACCGCTCGGGCACCCCCGCTTTCAAACTATAACAACGCGACCACATTTTAAGCTCTTTTCAATCCAAACCGAGTGTGTCCATAGTGTTGACATTACGCTATAAATCGGGGGGCGCTCTCCTTGAGAGTGTTGCTATTCTTATTTTGAAAGCCACTTATTGAAAGGAAGAGAAGTAGCTTATCGTCGACACTATCGACACGTTCTCCAAACCCCCACTGAAAGTATTTTACTATGAACGGGGAAATGGAGAAACATGGAGGGGCCTTTCTTCGAGGACTTTGAAGTCGGACAGAAATTCCGGAGCAAAGTTGGACGAACTGTAACAGATGTCGACAATATTTGGTTTACCCTACTTACAAACAACACTAATCAGATACATTTTAACAAAGACTATACGGAGAAGACTTTTCCTGAGGAACCATTCTATGGTAGATTAGTCGTTAACGGTTTCTTCACGCTTGCCTTAGTAGCAGGACTCCTGGTTGAATTCACTAGCCAGAATGGATTTATGTTAGGTCTGGATTCCATTAAATTCCTCACGCCCGTCTTCGCTGGAGACACCATATATGGTGAGGCAGAGGTATTAGAGGCAAGACCGTCAAAGAGTAGACCCGCGTTCGGAATTGTTAAAATAAGAAGTTGGGGGATTAATCAGAGGGGAGAGAAGGTAATAGAGTTTGATAGAGTTTTCATGGTTAGGAAAAAGGCAAAAGGGAAATAAATTATTCTCTATGCCCAGGCTGCAGCACTGATCCGTGATGCACATATTTAGAGGGGGAGATCAAGCATCCTAGCTTCTCCACACTACTTCTCACTACCTCAGCCGGATAGCTGGCTGCTATTACACCTGCTCCTATCCTCGCCCTCCTCCCTACTACAGAATAGGAAAGGTAAGCCTTTGATCCGACCTCAGCCTCTGGCTCCACAAGGGTATGAGCAAGCTCGCAGAACGCTCCAACTCTTGCTCTCTCCTCTATGGAAGTATAATCCCTTACCAAAGCGAAGTTGCCGACATAGGCACCCTTGCCTATATAGGCCGGCCCCTTTATCACAGCATACTCGTCAATATAGGCATCGTCCTCCACTATTACTCCTTTTCCTATAACCGCAGTCCTAGCCACATAGGCTTTCTCTGAAATCTCTGTGGATCTATTGGAGAGTATGGATTCCACAGCCCTAATCAAGTCCTCTGGGTAACCTATATCCACCCAATTACCACTCCAAATGAAGTAGCTGGATCCTTTCTCTATTAAGCTGTTGAAGTAGGAAAGTAAATTATCAAAACGACCCTTGGGTATTATGTAAGCCCCTGCTAATGCCAAAGTGGAGCCAGAGTCGGATATGGCCTTTAACTTATCGTCCTCGATTATGGCTAAACCGTACGTCGAGAGACCTTCACTTACTGGTACCAATGAAAAAACTGCATTAGTACCAGACTCCAAATAAGCTGTAATTAGGCTATTGTAAAACTTTGAATGAGTAACTATATCACCGAAGGCAAGGATGATTCTCTCATCATCCACTGCTTCCATACCATCGATCACCGCTCCATCTATACCAGGTCTTTGTTGTTCAACGAACGTTACAGGTGCCTGAAACGTAGAAAGTGCTTCCCTGACTTGATCCCCTCTTTTTCCAATAACTACCACAAACCTCTCCACTCCCGCACTGACCAATCCGTCCATCACATATCTTACTATGGGTCTACCAACCAATGAAATGGTCTCCTTCTGCTCATAAGAAGTGTATGGATAGAGTCCTTTTCCTTCTCCCGCGGCCAAAACTAAGGCAATCATTCTACGGTCACCGTCTTAGCCAAATTTCTAGGCCTGTCAGGGTTATTGCCTCTACACACTGCCGCAAAGTAAGCGACCATCTGTAGGAAAGGAGCAATATAGAAGGGAGATAGTTGAAGATCTCCATCGAAGCTTACCTCAATCTGAGCCCCTATTTTACTACCCACAGACACTGCATAGGTTTTTGCTCGCCTCGCTGACATTTCTTTAAGATTGTTAATAAGGAGAGATGTCTTCTCCCCATCATTAACGAAGAAAACCGGAAAGCCGTCATTGACAAGCGCTATTGGACCGTGTTTACTCTCTCCAGCAGGATAAGCCTCTGCGTGTATGTATGCCACTTCCTTTATTTTTAGAGCACCTTCCATGGCCAGCGGTACCCCTAAGCCTCTCCCCAAATAATACATGCTTCCCTTTCTACAGAGCTCCTCTCCTATGGCTTTGGCGTACCCCTGTTGGGATATGGCTGAGGAAATAGCAGTTGGTGCCTTATGTAGTAAGTCAATGGACTCACCTCTAATCCTCTGTTTAAGATAAATGAGTGCCGCCACCTGGGATGTGAATGTCTTGGTCGCTGCTACACCCACCTCTGGTCCTGCCCTTGTGTGAAGTCTGATATCGCTGACGAAGTTAAGAGCACTCTCTATCCTATTGGTGAGAGATATAGTTTTCACTCCATACTTCTTGAAGTGATTCTTAACGGCGTTTAATACATCCAACGTTTCTCCGCTTTGAGAAATGGACAGGAGCACATCTCCGTCCATGGGCTTTATCCATGTCGCCTCTGATGCTATCAATGTCTTAACATCGAAACCTTCCCTTTCAAGCATTAGGGCAAAAAGGAGTCCAGCGTGATAACTCGTGCCTGAACCCATGATCAGTAGTCTCTTGGAGTTTAGGATTGTGGATACAGCATCATCGACTGGATCATGTTTC
>JAFMDM010000142.1 GCA_017857195.1 Methanobacteriota archaeon | reverse complement strand
AATTAATCTCCAAATACGGAAAGATATACACAGGTTTAGGTGATGAAGGGGGATTCTCACCGCCATTGGAGAAGGTGGACGACGCATTGGGACTTTTGAGTAAAGTAATTGAAGAACTTGGTTACAAAGGTAAGGTGTCCTTAGGCATAGATGCAGCGGCCACGGACTTCTACGACAATTCTAAGGGCAAATATGAGGTCGATGGCAAATTTATGACCTCAGGTGAGCTGATTGATTACTATATTTCCCTTGCCTCTCGCTATGACCTACTGTACATAGAGGATCCGTTCCAGGAGGATGATTTACAGAGCTTTTCTGAGCTAAATTCAAAGCTAACGAGGACAATGGTTGTCGGTGACGATCTTTATACCACTAACGTCGAATATTTGAGGAAGGGCCTTAGTCTTAAGACCACGAAGGGGGTAATAGTGAAACCCAATCAAGTGGGAACGCTAACAGAGACCTTCCAGTTCTGCAGGGAGGCTATGGACGGAAACAACAAATTGGTGGTGAGCCACAGGAGTGGTGAGACGGAGGACAGCTTCACCGCAGACCTGGCCGTTGCTCTATCTGCCCACTACGTGAAGACAGGCGCACCAGCTAGAGGAGAGAGGACAGCAAAATACAACAGATTGTTAGAAATCGAAAAAACCTATCACTTGGAATATAGGGGAAAAATCGGTCTAAGGTAGAAGTATTCCTATCACTACCAACGCTACACCCAATAGGGCCATGAAGAATAGGAATTGTTTTGTTGTCATTGAGGGTATTGCTCTGAACGCCCTAACAGCCCCTAGAATTAGGAATCCGACAAATAGGGCAGCCACTATTCCCAATCCAATTATGACCAGAGCTTCAGAAGCCCCCGTAGCCGCCGATAGGTGTAGCATATGCCCTATCTGGGATAGTGTAGTGGTGAGAGTCGACAGAGTCAAGCTATCACAAAGATGATCTTGGTCCCCTGTAACCCTTTTAACTATTCAGGTAAATAGTTCTCGTCTGATGATGAAGGTTAAAAGCGCCTATATATGACGAGACTCCGCTGTCTGAAGGGTGTTAACCCTTTTAAGAGTTACAAGAAGAAGTGAAGGTTTCGAGGAGTGTTAATGCCGCTTTCCCAAGATGTATTGGTAAGGTATGTTGGGAGAAAGGTTAAGGATGTGTATGGAAGGGACTTCGGATACGTTATACACATATACAGTGAAATAGATGGACAGGTAACTGGCGTTGAGGTTTCCAGCGGTACACAGTTTCAGACCGTGGAGCCTTCCAGGTTTAAGCTAGATGGCGACTCATTCTATGTGCTTCCCGAGTGGAAGGCAGAGGCCCTCAGAGTGGTGGGTCTCTTGGATAAGATAAGGAAGAGGCAAAAGGCTCTAGAGGAGCTGTATGGCAAGGGAGAGATAACTAAGTCCATGTACGATGATATGAAGAGGAAATTGGACTCAGAGGCTATAAAACTCAAGGAAGACCATATGAAGATAAGGAGCAAGCTGAAGTCCAGGCTTAATGAGATAGAGGATCAATTGGTGCAAATAGACAAAGCAATGACTGCTGTAAAGGTGAGCTATATCGCCTCTGAGACGCCAGAGGAACAGTATAAGAGTGCCGTTGAGGTCCTGAGACAAGGCAGAGAAAGTTTCAGCCTAGAAAGAGACGACATAAAGAAGACCCTAGACAGACTAGACTCTCAGGACAAGGAGCCCATAGAGATAAAGCCATCCCCCATAGGAGCATCCTCCGATCAGAAGAAGGAGGATCAACCAATCCAGGTACCCATGCCGGTTAGGGTAATAAACACTAATACGCTTTGAGGGTTTTCTCATGCTAAATAAGTTCCCGTTCATCAAGAGAGGGAACTCTACTAAGGATAAAGCCCAGATAGGAACAATGTTAGTGGAGATCTCGGCGAAGCTCAGGGATCAGCAAACAAGGTTGGAGGAAGCAACGAGGAGATTGAAGGATAGAGACAAGGAGTTATTTGACAAGGTGGTGAGGTCGCACATGGAGTCAGATCTGGCAAAGGCCGCTATTTATGCAGAGGAAATTTCAGACATAAGAAAGATGTTGAAGATCATTTACACTGCTTCCCTTGCCATAGAGAAGGTCATACTGAAGTTAGAAACGGTGCAGGAGCTACAGGGACTATCCCTGGTCTTGTTACCTGTGATAAGGATATTGGGAGGTTTGAAGGAGCAAATAAGGGGCATAGCACCTGAGGTCGCTGTGGCGCTAGACAGCATAACTAGCAGTGTCAATAGCATAGCGGTGGAAACTGGAGTGCTGAACGAGAGGGCCGTGGTTCCAGCCGTTGTCGACGAACAAGCGAAGAAGATAATGGAAGAGGCACAAAGGGCGGCCGAGAACAAGTTGAAGGAGGCGCTTCCGGCCCTTCCCCATCCACCTGTGGAGTCTCCTAGGGCTAAGGTGGCCCAAAGAAGGTTTAGTGAAGAAGACCTACTGAATTATCTGAGCACCACCAATGGCTTCGTCGATGTAGATTACGTCAGTAAAACCTACGGAGTGGAAAAGGAGTACGTCGTGACTTTACTGAGGGTTCTGGCTCAGAAAGGAGTCATAGCCTTAGAGGAATAGGGGGTTCTATGAGTGGTCAAGTGATGCTTGAGGAGATGGCTAGGAAGTATGCCGTTGAGGCTGTTAAAACCGACAAGAGTGGAAAGAGAGACGAGGCAATAGGATATTACCAGAAGGCAATAGAAGTTCTCACACAGCTTATCTCACTTTATCCTGACTCAGTGGCTAAACATGCCTATGAACAGATGATCGCGGAATACAGAAAAAGAATTATGCAGCTCAAGGAGTTTGCCACAGAACCTGACGGTGGTAGCGACAAGATAGAGGAGGAAATAGTAATAAAGGAGAAACCAAAGGTGGGATTTAAAGACATCGTTGGGCTAGAGGACGTTAAGGAGGCCCTTAGAGAAAGCATTGTTTATCCCTCGAGGAGGCCTGACCTTTTCCCCCTTGGATGGCCTCGTGGCATACTCATGTATGGTCCTCCAGGATGTGGGAAGACCATGATAGCAGCAGCCGTGGCAAACGAAATAGAGATGGACTTTCTTCACGTCGATGCCGCAAGCATAATGTCCAAGTGGTTGGGCGAAGCTGAGAAAAACGTGTCCAAAATATTCAAGAAAGCCAGGGAGACCTCCAAGAACGAGAAGAAGCCTGTAGTTATTTTCATTGACGAGATAGACGCACTTCTTGGTACCTACAGCACTGAGAACGGGGGTGAGGCCAGGGTTAGAAATCAGTTCTTGGGTGAAATGGATGGAATGTTAGATAAGGGTGAGACCTATAGTGTCTATGTCATTGGCGCCACCAATAAGCCATGGAGACTGGATGAGCCATTCCTAAGGAGGTTCCAGAAGAGAATATACGTTAGGCCTCCCGATTATCAACAGAGGCTTTCTCTACTCACTCACTATGCGTCAAAGATAAAGATGGAGGGAGTGGACCTGCAGGAGCTGGCTAAACAGACGGAAGGCTATGTGGCAAGTGACATAAGGGACATTGTTCAGGCCGTTCACATAAAGGTGGTTAAGGAGATGTTTAGAAATGGGCTTTCGGAGCCAAGAGCTGTGAGGATGGAGGATTTCGTTGAAGTGCTTAGGGACAGGAAACCTAGCGTTAATCAGGAACTCATAAAGATCTACGAAGCATGGCACGAGAAGTTCAAGGCGTTATAGGTCAGATACCCCAGGTTTCACCTCACTGTTCGGTGGGCATGTCTCACTTCATTCCTTTTTCCTTTTTTAAGGCAGGCTTTATTTTAACTTTGCGGACTTTCAGCTTGAACGTCCTCAGCCTTTTTCCTCAACGAAAGAAGAATATACTCTCCATTTGGGAGTCTTCGTCTAACTGTTATTGGAAGTACTCCCCTCTCCAATTCAGCTTCAGCTATCGAAAGTAGGTCCTTCCTTGGAAGCGAGTCAACGTCTATTAGCGGGACGGCACCCATAGATATCTGGAGAGCCCTGGCACCTATAATCCTCGCTCTCTCGTACCTTGTTAGAACGTCCTTCCAGACGTTGATGTAGAAGTTCTTGAACTGTAGCTCTCTATCACTGGACACAAAGGTGAACGAACTACACTAGCTTAAAAATTATCCCTATTCCACTTGTGAGCTGATAAGTTGGTGAACCACTCTATCCTAACGGACAGAGCATCCCCACCTCCCTTGAGGATTTCCTGCTTTTTAACTTTCTGGGGGGTTAAGGGGGCGGAAGTCCCCCTCCGTGAGGTGGGGGA
>JAFMDM010000141.1 GCA_017857195.1 Methanobacteriota archaeon | reverse complement strand
CATCCCCCACCTCACGGAGGGGGACTTCCGCCCCATTAACCCCCCAGAAAGTTAAATTGGGGTATTCGTCATGATGGAGTCTCCAACACCGATAAGATAAAAACGTGTGCAGTCAGTAATTTGTGGCTGCACGAAATCCCACGCGTAACGCCTGAGGACAAAAAGAGCTGACCATGAACCTGCCCCATTCTAGCTTCCATTCTTAATTTCTCCTGGCAGAGATATCCTGTTCACAAGCGCTGTCATCCTTAACACGTTGACGTATGCCAAGTCCCTTATTAGCCTTCCAGCTAAACCCCTCACCTGTAGCTTAGCTATCTCTCCCAAGTAGTCCTCATCAACCTTAACCACATCTGCGATCCTCCTTGGAACGAATTTGTCTTTGGCGCCAAGAAGTATGTTCCTCATTGCGTGGTTGGCGGACTGTATGGCGGTCTGTCCATCTGAGGGAATTCCGTAAGCACAGGCTCCAACGGCGTAGACATCCTCGTAATCCACTGACGAAAGGTCTGGGTTCACCAACACCCTTTGGTCCTTCTTAGCTAATTCCATTCCCTCAAGGACCTTTGGACCTCTGAATCCCCCCGCGAAGAAAATGTGGTCTGACTCGATGGTCTCCTCCTCGGTAACAACCGAACCCTTTTTGATCTCCTTTACTGCCGTACCCAAGAGCAATTTTACCCGTTTTCTCAGAATTGCCTCAACCTGCAGAGAGACGTTCTCTGAGAGATGGGGGAGGAGCCTCTTACCGTGATTTATAACTGTGACCTCCTTTAGCTTCAATCTGGAGGAAAGTTCCACCAACGCGCCCGCCAACTCTACCCCAAGGTCTCCCCCACCTATTATAGCGACTTTCCTTGCGGACTTCAACTGCTCCCTAATTCGCATCGCGTCCTCCACGCTCTTTAGGGTAAACGCATACTTTTCTGCCCCTGGTACCTTGGTCGTATCATTCTCATACCCCAGCGCAATAACTAACTTATCGTAGCTAACGTTTCCGTCCTCGGTTAAGACCCTCCTCTCCCTGAAGTTGACCCCAAGCACCTTGGTCTTGAGATCGACCTTCCTCCTTATCATAGCTGTCTCAGCCTCCCCTTTGATCACTACGTCGACCAGATTGGGTGTGAATATGAGGTAGTCACTCTCATCAATCAGTATTGCGTCCCTATGAGATGCCTTGGCGGCGAGCCCGGCGAAGCCTCCTCCCAGTATTATAATTCTCACAATGGTTCCAACCTCTCCTTGAACAGGGAGAGAACGTAGTTCTTGGCCTGAGTGAAGGTCATCTTGGGTGGCATTGGCCTCTCGTTTGGATCGACTACTGCGTTCAAGAGGAACGGCCCCTCGTACTGGAACATCTCCTTTACAGCCGACTCCAGGTCCTTGGGATCTTCCACTGTAGCTCCCCCTGCCCCCACGGACTTGGCAAGCAACTCGAAGTCTGGGTTATACAGGTCAACTCCCCACTCCGGGTAACCCATGACCTCCTGTTCGAACTTTATCATCCCCAATTTGGAGTTATTGAACACCACCACCTTTACGGGGAGGGAGTACTTCTTGGCTGTGATAAGCTCTGTCATGGTCATAACGAAACCCCCATCTCCCGCTAGGGCAAGGACGTGAGGGGAGCCGGCCATGGCCGCTCCAACGGCTGCCGGCATGGAGAAACCCATGGAACCTAACCAGGCCGAGAACAGGAACGTCTGCCCTGAAGCCTTGAAGTTCCTGGCCCCCCACATGGTGACGTTTCCCGTGTCTACGGCCACCACGGAATCCTTGGGTGCGTACTTGGAGAGGGTAGCGGCGACCCTTTGAGGCTTCATGGGTTTCTTATCGCTCTCCTCATCCTTGCTTAAGTCCTTCAACCACTCCTCCTTTGAATGTCTCATTTGTTCATAGAATTTATCTCCTTTTTCCTTGACCTTGCCGTTGATGGCCCTTAGGAAAGCGTCCGTTGACGCAACCACTGGAAGGTCAACCGGAACTCTCTTCCCTAGGTTAGAGGGATCAATGTCCACCTGCATAACCTTGGTCTTTATGGGTAGGAACTTCACGTAGGGGAAGGAGGTACCTAACATTATCAATAGGTCGGTCTTGCCAAGGGCCTCAACAGAGGGTCTTGTACCCAGGAGTCCTATACCGCCCATGACTTTCGGGTCCGCGTCTGGAAGCACCCCCTTACCGTTCAACGCGTAGACCACTGGAGCCCCTATTTTCTCCGCGAAAGCGTTCAAGAGGTCTGTGGTTCCTCTGGTTCCTCCACCTATGAAGACCACTGGCCTCTCACTGGAGTCGATGGCCTCCACCGCCTGGTCAACGTTCGCAGAATAGACGAGTTTGGGGACAATTATATGTTGGGCTTCTCCCCCATCTTCCCTGAGTAGGTCGACAGGCAAATTTAGGTGAGCCATACCCCTCTTTATCAAGGCCTCCTTGGCCGCTCTGGCCGCAAGCATTCCCGCAGTCTTAGGGTTCACCAACATGTGGTTGAAGATTGCCACATCATCAAAGAGCTTGACCAGGTCAACCTCTTGAAAGTAGTCGGTACCTAGGAGATCTGACTCCACCTGACCTGTAAGAGCTACCACGGGTGCGTGGTCCATCTTGGCATCATAGAGTCCGTTCAATAGATGAATTGAACCAGGTCCAGAGGTTCCCATACATGCTGTTAACTTCGACGTCAACTTTGCCTCAGCGGAAGCGGCGAAAGCAGCGCCCTCTTCGTGTCTCACTTGAACGTACTTTATTGACTCGTTTCTTCTAAGAGCGTCAACTATGGGATCTATGGAGTCTCCAGGGACCCCATACACCCTTTCCACCCCGGCCTCCACTAGGGTTTCAACTATCACGTCCGCGGCAGATTTACCCATGGTCGACTTTTTACTTGGTCCTTAAAAATCGAAGATGTCAATCAATTTCAATGAATGCCATACTGTCCACACCGACCTACAAATCACGAGGAAGACCTTCTCCTTAAAAGAGCGGCTCTATCGTAGTTTGTGAACCATAGTCATTGGGCAAAAGGAAAATTCATGGCTTAATGCTGACACTACGGCCGTAGCTAACAGTTTCAGATAAACCGTAAAGTTTACGTTATTTGACATTAGTCCTTCCTAAACTTTTTAGACTTTTTTGCTAGAAACTATTTGGAGGGGCTGTGATGCTTATGAGCAATGTGAGATGGAGGAATGTGCCCAACGAAACTCCCCATGTCCCCAAAGGGAGTTAGTCCCGTAGACAGCATGGGAAGGAAAATAAGGAGTATGATGACGAGAGGTGGAATACAAACTCATGAAACCCCATGAAGGTCCGGCCCCTACTCATCGCACAGCGTGATGATCACCACAAGACGGGCAACTCAAGTCCCAATAACGGGCCTCCCACCCATAAAGTAGACCTGCTTCAACGCGTCACTATGCTACATCTACGAAGATTCTCTTAACCGTAAGCGTAAACTTTAATTGTTTACAGAAGGAGTAAACAGTATGGGCAGTACAGTTATCTCCATAAGAATTGATGAAGAGTTGAAGAGAGATTTGGAAGCGTTGGCAGTAGATTATCCAACTTTAGTCAAAAGTTACCTTCAGGAGATAGTGAGAAGGGAGAAATTAAAGAGGGCCCTACAAGAAGCCGATGGTATAAGGGAAGAGCTGTTAAAGAAGTACGGTAGTTTTTCTTCTTCCGCCGATTTGATAAGAGAGGATAGGGATATAGATGATAATTGATACTTCAGCTCTTTTATCTATCTATATTCCAGAAAAATTAAGCAATTTCGTGAGAAGAGAGGTTGAGAAAAGCGAAAGTTGTTATTTTCTTGATCTGATCTTCTACGAATTTCCAAACGCCGTTCGTAAAAGAGTCGTTAGAGATGAGCTGAGTAAAGAAGATGGAGAGAAGATACTGGGAAGGGGATTAGATTTCGTTAATTTATGCAAGGTAGCGAGCGGAAATGAACTGGCTATGGAGTCTTATCGCATCGGTCTAAATTACAATTTAACTACATACGACGCGTCATTGATAGCGTTGGCGGAAAAAGTTAATGACGTAATATTAACCACTGACGAGAAACTATTGAGTGGTGTAGAAGGGTCCGAGTTATCAAAATACTTCATTTTCCCCCAGTAAATTAAATTTCCTTTTAAATTAAGTCGGCAGATTTACCCATGTTCGACTTTTTACTTGGTAAAAATCGAAGATGTTAATCAATTTCAATGAGGAATGGCTACCTGACTTCCTCCCTGCCCTGGAGGGGACGAGGGTTCCCCTCCAGGTGGTTCATCGTTCCCA
>JAFMDM010000019.1 GCA_017857195.1 Methanobacteriota archaeon | reverse complement strand
TGAGCTGCTACCTGAACCTAGAAACATTGAGAGTTAAGATCGCGTTGGTGAGCTTCAGGTCGTGGGATAAGGAAGGTCAAGGACCACTCAAGCTGGAGGATGAAGGAAGTTAGACTGATAGTTAAGGATGGTAAAGCTTTCCTCAAAGTTGTTTTCGAGAGAGAGGAAGAGAAGATTGAACCCAGGGGAAGTGTTGCTGTAGACATTAACATGGATGAGGTAGTTGTCGGTAAAGGTGATAAGGAATATGTTAGGATCGCCACAAGGCTCCACGAGGCCCATCATTGGAAGTCGTTAGCTGAGAACCTACAAAGGAAGCACCCTAAAAGATGGAGGTCAAAACGCATTAAGGCCAGGATTAGGGGTTTCCACTTAAGGGCTAAGCGTAATGGAGGATTTCGCCAGGAAGGTGGGGAAGTGGGTAGTCGGTGAGGCTAAGAGTTTGGGTGTTGACCTCATTAAGTTGGAGGGATTGAGAAACCTCATTAAGCGTGTTGACGAACTGTCGAAGGAGTTTCGCGATAAGTTGTATCTAATGCAGTACCGTAGAATCCGGCACTGGATTGATTGGCAAGCAAAGACGCACGGGTTAGTGGAGTTCGTTAACCCGCGTTATTCTTCCGTTTCCTGCCCTAAATGCGGGAGAAGAATGAGGGAAGTCGCTCACAGGTACTTCCGTTGTACCTGCGGTTACGAGAACGACCGTAATGTAATCGCGATGAACCTAAATGGTGGTCTCTGACCCTCTCGACCGCCCCTCAGAGATGTATCTCCGAATCGATGAGGTATAGATTGAATCCAACTAGAACAGCTCGAAATCCCTGAATCCCCATAAAGTTAAATTGATAGAGGAGGAGATTCCCTGGGAACTCATGTTCGTGACAGTTCCAGACGAAAGACTACAATTAGTTAGAGCCGCCTTGGAAACCTTGACCCAATATCAGGATGTTGACGTCAAGTACGATGAGAAGAACAAGATATTCAACATAATGCCAAAGGGAAATAATTCCTACGAAGTCATGAAGGTATCCTCAATAATAAATGCCATAGGCCTGGGCTTTGACGTAGAAGTTGCCATGAAGTTGTTGTCTGATGACATGTTACTTGACGTGATCGATATTAAGGATGTGGCACATGATCCAAGCGACATAAGGAGGCTCAAGGGTAGAATAATCGGCGAGAAAGGGAAAACCAAGAGAATAATATTTGAATATACGGGTGTTTACATTTCCGTCTCTGACCATCTGATAGGACTCATAGGCTTCTACGATCAACTTCAGGTAGGACGCAAGGCCGTGGAGATGTTGATTGAAGGAAAGGATCACAGCGTGGTGTACAGGTACTTGGAGAGAGCTGAGAGAGAGCTTAGGAGTTACAGGGCCTCCAAGTTTCGTCGATCCTCATGAAGTAGATACGTTAAATAAGTGGCCACTTCCTCTCCTCCATTCCTTCTGGCGAATTCTAACACCAATTGTTCATACGTTTTTATGGAACCTTCTGCTATGCCCACAGCTTCCTTAATTGCGTTCAAGTCACCCCTTCTAATCTGTCTCAAAAGATGTAACAGGGACCTCTTCGGTTCACTTAATACTTCCTCCGTTAAGTAAAGTTTGGGTTCTGGTAACATAACAAGGGTCATATGAGGACCATCTAGCATGGCCATCTCCGCTATCTTATAAGCACTGTACTCCCTCGTCGGAGATTTACGAGTGGCCTTAACCTCCACAAAGTACGTCACGCCGTCCTTAACGGCCTCAATGTCATGAGTAGGCAAGTCTACACTCTTTACTTCTTGAAAGTTCATGGACTCCAACACAACTCTTGCCCTCAACTCCATACCGAACCCAAATATGATCCCGCTGGCCCTCTTGAGGGCGTAGGCTATTTCCTCATCGGTCATACCTAGTTCCCTAAGAGGCGAAAGGAGTTCAGCGGGGTCCACTTTCTTCATTGGCCGGACCAGCCTAAAAGCTATGATAACTATCGGCGGAGGAGATATCAACTAATAATCCCTAATACATGATAGTAATAATCGTTCTTAGATGAAAGTTTATATAGTCTAGCTTACCACTACTAACTGACCAAAAATGAAGGAGATGAAGGGAACTAAGACGGAGATGAACCTTAAACATGCCTTCGCAGGAGAGGCGATGGCAAACAGGAGATATCTATACTTTGCCAAGAGGGCAGATGAGGAGGGCTATCCAGAGGTAGCCGCCCTCCTTAGAAGCATAGCCGAGGGAGAGACCGCTCACGGCTTCGGTCACCTGGACTTCGTCAGACAAGGAAACATAGGAGACCCTGCCACTGACAAGCCAATAAGGACGCTGGAGGAGATGCTAGAATCCGCGGTGGCCGGAGAGACCTATGAGTGGACACAGATGTACCCTGGCTTCGCCAAGACAGCGAGGGAAGAGGGATTCTCAGAGCTTGCAGAATGGTTCGAGACGTTGGCGAGGGCGGAAAAGAGTCACGCTGAGAAGTTCACCGACGCACTAAAGAAGCTAAAGGCATAAACTCGGTGAGTCCATGTATAGTCTCAATCCAAATAATCCATCTTTTTTTGATTCCGAAAAATTAAAATCTGAATTCGTAAGGCAGGCCTCAATTTGCCACGGGTGCAGACTTTGCTTCAACTATTGTCCGGCCTTTCCCACATTGTTCAATTTAACTGATAAGAAAGGGCCGAAGACCCTAACCCTGGAAGACCTAAACTTAGTGTCATCTGAATGCTTCCACTGTAACATGTGCTATGTGAACTGTCCTTACACGCCCCCTCACGAATTCGCCATGGATTTTGCCCACCTCATGGACTGGGCATGGCTTAACTACAAGTCCAAGGCTGGATTGAAGCTTAGGGACATGCTTTGGGAGTCCATGGACGTCCTTCCTCTGGTCAGACCCTTGGCCAAGGGAGCATTGAGGGCCGGGTCAAAGATCTTGGGGGTGGAGGAGGATGCTCCAATGCCAGAACTAAGCGATAGAGAGCCTCGAATCGAAAACAAGGTGGAGAAACCCATAGCGAAGGTTGTACTGTTCCCCACCTGCCTAGCCAGAAACTTCTTCCCCGAGGTAGTGGAGGACTTAGTTGAGGTCTACAATAAATTGGGTATAGAGGTGAAAATGGGAAACTTCAGATGTTGCGGCGCTCCTATGCTGGACGCAGGGGATGCCAAGAGGCTTCATGAAAATGCCGAGCATAACGTAAGGGAGATAGAGAAGCACAGAAGCCAAGGCTACGAAGTTGTTACCCCTATACCAACTTGTACAATGATGATGACCAAGGAGTATCAATACGTTCTGGATAGGGAACCACCGAAAGTATATGATGCAATGGAGTTCCTATTTAAGATGAAGAGGGAAGGGAAGGTGGAAATAAAAGGTGATTTGGGCGGAATACAAATACTTTACCATACACCATGTCATCTAAAACATCTAAAGGTAGGTCTCCCTGGAGTACAACTGATACGAGGTATGAATGCCAAGGTCACCACTGCTGACAAAGGATGCTCTGGGATAGACGGAGGCTGGGGACTGAGGAATTACTCAAAGGCCAAGGTGGTGGGAGCCAAAATGATGGAGGCTTTCGCCAGCAGTAATGCGGAACAATTTTCAACGGAATGTCCACTGGCGGGACTTCAGGTAAGGAAAGCCTCAGGTAGAAGGGCAATGCACCCGATCAGTCTACTAAAGGAGGGAATGAAGAGTGTTAGATAAGATAATCCCATGGAAGGAATATGAAAGAATAAGAAACGAAAGAATTAAGAGAATAATTGAGATTAAGAATGATAGACGAATAGAGTTAGGAGAAAGGCTCACCCTGTTGTTCGAGAACGCGGAAACGGTACTCCATCAAGTTCAAGAGATGGTCTACCTAGACAAAATAGAGGATAGAAATGAATTATTGAGAACATATAACATATACTCCACCTTGATACCGTGCGACGGCAAGATAAAGGCGACACTTTACATCAACGCCGAGAATGAGGAGGACTTAAGGAAGGTCTTCAGGACATTGAAGGGAATATACAATTCAGTATATTTGAGGATAAACGACAAACTGATTCATGGGGAGCCTGAGGGAGGCAGGGAACAGGGAGACGAGTTTAGTACAGTGCAGTACCTAACATTCGACCCACAGGGGGAGAAGGGTCGAGTGGAAGTGCTCGTGGATCACCCTAACTATAAGGCATCTGTGACGTTACCGGACAAACTGGTGGAGAAACTCTTCCAAGAGAGTAGCGAAACGTGTTCCTCATATAAGCAATAATTTTCTTGTTAGAAACACTTTAAGTCCACTACCCTAAAAATATTGTGTGAAGGATCCTGTCTGTGGGGATGAGGTGCGTACCCCAAAGTACAGGTTAGTCTTTGAGGGAAAGGAGTATTTCTTCTGTAGTCCAATGTGCATGGCGGAGTTCAAGAAGAGTCCTGCAAAGTACAAACAAATTTAACTGCCAAGGATTTTACTTTGTACCATGTATCCTCCGAAGTTCGGATACGTCATCCCAGATAGCTTGGATGAAGCTCTGGAGTTCCTTGAGAAAAATGAGGACGCCAGGCCCTTGGCAGGTGGGTATAGCCTTATACCGATGCTGAAACTCAGGCTCATAAGGCCATCATACATTGTAGAGTTGAGGAGACTAAATGACCTTCATTACATCAAAAGTGATGATAAGACCCTCTACTTGGGAGCCCTCGCCACGCACAATGAAATAGCCACAGATCAAAAGGTGAAAAAGAGCGTTCCCGTAGTGAGCGCTGTGTCCTCAGTGATCGCCGATCCTCAGATAAGGAACATGGGTACAATTGGGGGAGAACTGGCACAGGCGGATCCGGTGACCGATCACCCAGCCAGCCTTCTTGTAACTGAGGCTAAGGTGAAAATAAAGAGTAAGGGAAATGAGAGGATAGTTCCATTCGAGGGGTTCCAGAAGGACATCTACACTACGGACCTAAAAACTGGAGAGCTGATAGTTGAGGTTCAGGTTCCCATCCTAAAAGGATACACTTACTCCTACAAGAGGATGGAGGATACGGCGGCCGTGGCAGTGCTTTTGAGGAAGGAGGGTGAAGTTATAAAGGACGTCAGAATAGCCGCTAGCCTCATAGGACCTGTGGGGACCAGGCTTAGGGAGGCAGAGAAGGTGCTCATGGACTCAAAGGGTGATAGTAAGTCAATTGAGGAGGCCTCAAAGAAGGCCATGGAGTCAGTGAACCCAATACCAAGTCCGAGGGCTTCCGCCGAATACAAAAAGAAATTAGTGGGTGTATACACTAAGAGAGCTCTGTTAGAGGCAATGGGTGGTAAGCAATGAAGGTAATAGAGCAGGAACAAAAGGCAAAAGTCAGGTATAAAATAAACGGACAACAATACGAAACCGAGGTTGAACCCAGGAGACTCCTCGTACACGTACTTAGGGAGCTTGGGTTCACGGGAGTGCACATTGGGTGTGACACCAGCCATTGTGGAGCATGTACAATAATAATGGACGGTAAGTCGGTAAAGTCCTGCACTATATTGGGGGTGGAGGCCGACGGATCAGAGATTTTGACCATAGAAGGTCTAGCTCAGGGGGAGAAGCTTCATCCCATACAGGAGGCTTTCTGGGAGAAGCATGGCCTTCAGTGTGGTTACTGCACTCCAGGAATGATAATGCAGAGTTACTGGCTGCTCAAAAACAATCCCAACCCATCAGAGGAAGAGATAAAGGAGGGAATATCGGGGAACCTGTGCAGGTGTACTGGATACCAGAACATAATAGACGCAATTAAACTGGCCGCCGAGAGGATGAAAGGTCAGTAGGATAGTCCACGTCTAAAGTAACCTCTTTTCCACACTCAACTTCACATCTTCTGTATCTCACAATAACTTCCCTTGCTCCAACGTCTCCTTTCAACTGCAGTAGCTCTGGAAAGAGTCCGTTTGAGATCAGTACAGGATTACCCCTCACGCCCTGATGGATCGGTACCACTGAGTCACACGAAGGGGAAGCGGCGGAGAGCACCCTATCCACTGTCCTCCTATTCAACCAGGGCATATCGCCAGGCACAAACAGGATCCACTCCTTGTCCTGAAAGAATCTAACTCCGAGCTTGACTGACGTACTCATGCCTTCCAAATAGAAGGGATTATATATCGACACCTCCCTGGGAAAGGCTTCAATTATCTCTCTTGCATATTTGCCAACTATCAGTGCTCTATCCAGATGAGAGACAGCATCCAGCACCCAAGAGATTAGGGGTCTCCCGTCAAGCTCCGCCATTAGTTTATTCGAGCCGAACCTCTTGGCCTCTCCCGCCGCTAAGATAACGGCGCCAACCCTCTCCATAGGCTCAGGATATTACTTTGACCCTTTCACTCTTTATGAAGCTGGAGCCCGTGGGATCCCTTATTACGAGGGTGAAAGGAATCTTGCCTTCCTTCGCCTTCATCACTTCCTCTACTTTATCTTCGGGGAAAAACTCCAATACCTCCTCAAGGATGCCCTCAACTGTTGTTATGTTTCCTTGGGAGTTCGTTCCAGGCTCTATCTCCAGCCCTAACTCGGGTATTGAAACCTCACCCATGGGAGACCTATAGACTAAGACGTTAAGGTCCTCAACGCTCTCTATTCTGAACTGTAGCGTAACTGGAGTTCTGGTCTCCCAAGGTTTCACATCCACACTTCTGTAGCCACAGGAACTACAGCTCCATACGGAGAGCAAAACTTTACCGACAAGTCCAGCATCGTGAATGTAGTTCTTAATCTCCATTTTCTCAGCGCCGCAAACGAAGCACTTCTCAACGCTTTCAGATATTAGCTCTGGTTCACCCATTTTACGCAAAGCTTATTTCCACAATAAAAAAACTATCATGGGGGCAGACGGTTTCATTCGATTTTCCTCGGGAGAACGAGTTAGGGAAGGTCGAATATAAGCTAAAACTTAGGTACGTTGATGATACTAGGCTCCAAGAACTTGCTACTCAGATGAGGTTTAGGCTCGAGGAGGGTGGAGGAGAGGCATTCTATGTACTTGGGGTCTCTGACGGTGGAGACGCAGTGGGGCTGTCAGCAGAGGAGTTAAGGGACACCCTGGAGGTCATAAGGAAGGCCGCGGAGCTAGTCAACGCAAAGATCATTTACATTAGAAAGGCCGAGGTCAGGAAAGGTGCAAATATAGCGGAGGTTCTGATCAGGCTCTCCCGAGAAACACTTCCAATTCAGGTAAACGTGGCTATAATGGGTCACGTTAACGCTGGTAAGAGCACGTTAACAGGTTCCCTCATACACGGAAAACTGGACGATGGCAACGGTAAACTGAGGAATATGGTGTCAAGATATCTCCATGAGGTCATGTCTGGTAGAACCTCATCAATAACCATAAGACTACTTGGTTTTGACGAGCTTAACCAGGTAGTAAACTGGGGGCTCAGGGATCCCACTGATGAGGCGGAGGTCATGATGCGCAGCACTAAGGTAGTTCGATTGATAGACCTGGGAGGACATGAGAGATATCTGAGAACGACGCTAAAGGGACTAATGGGTTACGAGATAAACTACGTTTGCCTGGTCGTGGGAGCCGACGACGGCTTGAGCGCCATGGGGAAGGAACACTTAGCCGTCGCAGCCATCCTGAGGCTACCAATATTTGTGGTAGTAACTAAAGTTGACAAGATGCCCAAGGAGAGAGTTGAACAAGTAGTCAAGGAGATCAAGGCAGTCCTGAAGGTACCTGGTATTAATAGATTATCAATTGAGGTAGATGACGAAGATGATGTCGTTAACGCGATTATGGCCCTCAGGACAGCAAGGGTCGTACCAATATTTACCGTTTCCAACGTCACGGGAAAGGGGCTAGATCTATTTACCAATTTCATCAAGATGCTTCCACCAAAGGGGAGAACACCTTCAGGGCATCCGCTGGTCTACATAGACGACGTGTTTAACGTACAGGGGACAGGTGTAGTGGTCCTGGGCTCAGTGGTAAGTGGTGCGCTGGGGCAGAACGACGCATACTTACTTGGGCCTGGGGCAGGTGGAGAATTCAGGGAGGTCAAAATAAAGAGCATTCAGGTAAACAGATTATTTGTAGATAGGGTAGGGGCTGGACAGATCGCGACTTTTGCCCTTCAGGGAGTTAGACGAGATGAATTGAGGAAGGGAATGGTGCTGACCGACGGCCATCCTAGTGGTAAGAGAAGATTCAGGGCGAAAGTATACATCCTTCACCATCCCACTACCATCAGACCCGGATATGTAGCTACGTTACATGCATACACTGTGAGACAGGCAGTGAGGTTTGTGGAGTTGGGAAAGGAGTTCCTAAGGTCAGGAGACTCCACTATAGTGACACTGGAATTCCTATACAGACCTGAATATTTGGAGAAGGGGCAAGTTTTCGTATTCAGGGAAGGGAGGACTAGGGGAGTTGGAGTTGTGGAGAGCTAAAAGAAACTTTAGTCTATCTTTATCTCCTTACCACTAGGCTTCTGTTTCTTCTTCTTTAACACTACCTCTAGTACTCCGTTCTTGTAGGTGGCCTTGGCGGAATTCTCATCGACCTCGGCCGGCAAATTAACGTCAGTACTATAGTTCCTCTCCTCTCCCTTGGCCTCAAGGTGGAGTTGGTTTCCCGATACGGTGAGCTTTATTTTGTCCTTGTCTACCCCTGGCACCTCCGCTATAACCCTCACCTCTTCATCCCTCTCTATGACATCAACGACGGGTTCGATGTCCTCACTTAGGATCGGCTTGCCCTTGGCCTTCTTCACGTTTCCAAACTCCTGTATCTTCGGCTTACCGTCAGGTCCAATGGTAACCCTAAAACCATAGAAGTATGGTCCTTCCTTTGGAAATTCTACGTCTCCCCTAGTAAAGGACCTTGAGAACCTCCTCTCAAATTCCTCGATCTCCTCCTCCATTTCCTTGAAGAGCTCGTCGAAGTAGTCGAATATGTCTCTTGGTTTCTTAGAGGACATAATATCACCTACTGTATATCTTGTGATAACTCTAGCTTAAACTTTTCTCATCGATTCTCCACAAGCTCAACCAATACGCCATTGAAGGACCTAGGATGTAGAAAGGCCACTCTCCTCCCCATGGCACCTGGAGTGGGTAGTGTATCCACTAACTCATAGCCCTGCCTCTTAGCTTGGGCCAAGGATTCGTCTATATTATTCACAAGGAAGGAAAGATGATGAAGTCCTGGTCCTCTCCTTGAAAGGAATCTTCCCAAGGGGGAGTCCCCGTCTGTTGGTTCCAAGAGCTCAACCATAGCATGACCTCCTTTTTTCAGAAAGACGACCTTGACCCTATGCTCCCCCACCTCTCCCCTCCAAACTACCTCCAATCCAGCGTCAACGTAAGCCTTCGTGGTTCCCTCCAAGTCCCTAACGGCAACCCCGACATGATCCAAAGGACCTAGGAAGCTCAAAGTCGCACCCTTCAGCATGTCGGATGAGGTGATATTATGTTTTTACCTCGACCCTAGAGAATATAGTGAAAGCCTTTGGATATTGAGGAGAGGTTGAAGGATTGGAACGAAAGAGTGTTGAAGAGCTGGAACAGTAAGAGACCAGAAAGGAAGAGCAAATTTCTCACCAAGTCTGGGTTAGAGGTGAAACCTCTCTACACTGAACTGGACCTAAAGGGAGACTACACGGAGAAACTGGGATTTCCAGGTGAATATCCCTTTACGAGAGGAGTCTATCCCTCAATGTACAGAGGAAGGATATGGACAATTAGACAGTATGCCGGGTTCGGTTCAGCAGAGCAGACTAACCGTAGGTTCAGAAGCCTCATCCAAGCCGGACAAACTGGGTTGAGCATGGCATTCGACTTACCCACTCAGTTAGGATTGGACCCCGATCATCCCTTAGCTTACAGTGAGGTGGGAGTCGTTGGTGTATCAATGCCTCATTGGAAGGAAATGAGCATGGTAATGGAGGAGATACCTTTGGACAGGGTAACAACCAGTATGACGATTAATGCAACGGCGGCAGAGCTCGTCTCCATGTATATAACGGCAGCCAAAGCCCAAGGTGTTGATAAGGAGAAATTGGATGGAACCATCCAGAATGACATATTGAAGGAATATATAGCCCGAAAGAACTTCATTTACCCCCCCAATCCCTCCATGAGATATTCTGTTGACCTCATCCAGTATCTGAGCAAAGAAGTACCCAAGTGGCATCCCATCAGCATAAGTGGTTACCATATAAGAGAGGCAGGTAGTGACGCAGTACAGGAGGTCGCGTTCGCCATAGCTGATGGTATAGAGTACGTAAGAAGGACTAAGGAGAGAGGGGTAGAGGTAGATACATTTGCGCCCACTCTGTCCTTCTTCTTCGCTGCCTATATGAACTTGTTCGAGGAAGTGGCCAAGTTCAGAGCGGCAAGAAGGGTATGGGCTAAGATAATGAAGGATTGGTTTGGGGCCAAAAAGGTTGAATCCATGTCAATGAAGTTTCACACCCAAACTGGAGGTGCTGAATTGACAGCACAGCAACCTGAGGTCAACATAGTTCGTACCACCATTCAGGCTCTGGCCGCTGTGTTGGGTGGAACCCAAAGCCTTCATGTTAATGCATATGATGAGGCACTGGGCCTTCCAACCGAGAAGGCTGCCAAGTTAGCGGTGAGGGTACAGCAGGTCATCGCTAACGAGTCAGGAGTAACTGAGACTGTGGATCCAATGGGAGGTTCATACTATCTGGAGTGGCTTACCGATGAGTTAGAGGAGAAGGTTTGGAGGAAGATAGAGCAGGTTGAAAGGATGGGCGGCATGGTCAGGGCTGTGGAGTTAGGATTTCCACAGAGGGAGATAGCGGAAAGCGCATATCGACTTCAGAAAAGGATTGAGGAGGGGGATTTGCCGGTAATTGGAGTTAACATTTACAGAGAAGAGGAAGAACAGGAGGTTGAGATCTTTAGACCTGATAGCGAAGCAAGGGACAAGGTAATCTCTAGGCTGAGGAGCTATAGGGGAGAGAGGTTAGAGGAGAAGGTTAAGGATTCCCTTAACCAGTTGACGAAGGTTGCCGAAAAGGAGGAGGTAAATGTGGTTCCATACATATTGGAGTGTATCAAGAGAGGAGTGACAGTAGGAGAAATAAGCGGTGTGCTAAGGGAAGTGTGGGGGGAATATAGGGACCCAAGTATTTTTTAGTGATTTGAATGGCCCTTCATCATTTCCTCTATTTGCTTGAATCTGTCAGCGTTGGTAACGTAGAGTGAAGGATTCTCCCTAACCACTGCCCACTTGTCCCATGGAAAAACTATCCAACCATCGACCTTTCTATGATAGTAGTCTGGGATTGTGCGAGCCCACGGTTTCACATAGAGCGTGGATGTCTTAACGACCTTGGGCGAAAACATGGAAACCAGGTTCACCACGGCGTTCAGCGTCTCCCCCGTATCGGACACGTCGTCCACAATGAGTACATTTCTGTTCTCTATGCCATCCAGATGGGCGGACTTAATGACAGGCTTACTATCCGTCACTCCCACGCTCCTGTAGAACTTAGCCTCTACTTCCCTTATGGAGTTAATGTTAAGCAGATCTGACAGGAGCTTCGCTGGTATAAGTCCTCCAGTGGCTATTGCTACTAACACGTCGGGCATAAAGCGATCAATTAATATTGATTTTCCTACTTCTAACACAGATATCTCTATATCATCCCATGTTGGAACGTAAAATTTATCCACGAAGTGTCACCAGAGGCACATTGAGTTCCTCGTCAGTGAGTCCACCGTGCTCTCCCTTAAAAAGGGTATTGTCTCCCTCTGATAGCCTATATCTATACGAGACTGGTCCGTTGGGTATTCCAATATAGTCGAATCCGAGGGAACTATAGCTTGAACATTGCCCCAAGAGTCCCATCTCCTCTGACTCAGTCCTATCGTGTAATTGGAGGTCAGGATATTTGTGGTAAAGCATGGTTTTCAGGTCCACTCTACTTCTCAGGAACAGAGCCCTTGGCTCACCGAAGGGAGGTAATTCCAAGACTTCCTTAAGCTCAGTGTCCTGATCCAAAAAATTAACTCTCTCTACCTCAACGAATCCGTGGTCGGCTGTTAGTAGTACGGGCACAGACGACTGTGAAGAGATGTGTCTCAGGTTCTCAACTATATGGGACGCAGCTTCTAAGGTGGGTCTGGAAAGGGGGCCATATTTATGTGATAATGTATCAACTTCGTTGAGATACAGGAAAGTTAGAACGCCCTTTCCAATGGATATCCTGAAATATTCAAGGCAATCCCAAACATTGTAACATGAAAGCACGTCGGCACCCCCATAAAGGGCAGAACTAAACTGAGATTCGCTTAGCCATGAGGGGAGAACCACCCTTACTCCCCTCTTTGCCTCCGAAATTATGGGACGGAGGGAAATGAACAAGTTCCTCTCCTTCTTTACCTCCTCGAGTTCGTCCAGAGTCCGCACCGGCGCAAAACTATATCTAAGGGTGTTAACCATACCTCCAAGATGTTTGACCCATACTCTCTCTCCCACTATTCCATGAACACACGGTGGGGAAGCTGTAAAGAGAGTGGCTAATGCTGGAGCTGTGGAGGAAGGAAAGGAAGTCTGAATATTTCTGTCCTCCAAGTTAAGGATCTTCGCCAGATTGGTTGAAAAACCATCCACTAAAACTAAACCGACCCTTTCAAACCCTAGGTCTATGGGGACACAGTCGAGCTCCACCCCTAACATGTGAGCAAGATAACAACCTAAGCCTAGAGTACTCTGACGTCCATAATTGGGCACGACTTGTTTCAGGGTTGCCTCACGTGACGAATGGAGAGGTTGGGGTTAAATTGATTTATAAGGTTGGGGAGTTCAGCGTGAGGACTAAGGCGAGCACAGCCGAGTAAATGGTGGGGTGTGGTTGGGAATGGAGGGAGGCGATCATTTAACTTCCCTTTCCTTCGAATTCCCCCTGACCTGATCCAGGAGGAGTTCAGGGAACGTCAGGGCTAACCCCACCCTCACATCGTAGTCCCCCACGTCTTCACTGCGGGCGGAGAGCCAGAATTTGGGGGAACCCCTTAGGATCTCACACACCCTCCTGGCCTGCTCCTCACTTATGCCACTGTATACCAAGATCACGCCGTGGGCCCTGATCTTCCTGTGACCCAGAGCTTCCATCCCCTCGGTGGTGATGAGGTATCCCTCCTGCAGCTTTTGAAGGAAGCCCAACTCCCGCATCTCCTTGAGGACCTTGGAGAGCCCCGAGTCGGAGAGTTTGGTCAACCTCTTGAGCTCCGAGAAGGTCCTCGGCGAACTGCAGAGCTCAAGTAGTCTCCTCTGCGCCGGTGTCAAGGTTGAACACCCTACTCCTGAAGGAGGTGAGGGGACCCTGTCTCATGGAGCTGATGAGATTGGGGAGTTGAGATATAACCTTAGCTCTGTCCTCCTCCTTAACCTCAAGCCTCCTCGCCCTCCCCTCAGTGATCGTCAACTTCCTGGAGGTTAAGTCCAGAATGTAAGAGACCACAACGTTCTCCTGATCTTGAGGCTGAATTACAGTTAACATAAATCGCCTTAGCCTACCCTCTGGGTCCGTAGAAGCTGAGACTCCTACCCTTAAGTTGTCCAGGTCGAGGTTCAGGGCGTGGAGAGTGGAGATCAAGTTCCCCTCCTTACTCATGGAGGTCTCCACGAAACTAGCCCTTTCCCCTACCTTGAAGCTAGACCTTATACTTAAATCCATATCTACCACAGTGGAGATTAGTCATTTTATTAAATAAGAATTACTCTACTTCACTTCACCTGAAAATCTACTGTCTGAACGCATTGAATCTTCCCTACCCTAGGAAATACTTTACTCTTCAGACGCTAGTGAAGTTGAGTGAAGTAATTTTAGACTCGCTGGATTTCCCCGTCCCAGTTTGACGACCCCCACTCGTCCAAAATGGATAGTGGAGGCGGAAGGTCTCAAGCTTCATTGTGAGGTACACTTACAATCGCTTTAATTGGAATTCGCCTTCGCCACTGCCGCACTGGTTCACTTGAGGTTACACAGCGAGGCCCTAGGCGCCCTCTGGACCATCAGAGATTGGACATAGCAGAGTTAAGATCGTCGTTTCCCTTAGCTCTTCTTCCGAAACTTCATTTATCTCCAGTTGGGCCTCTGATCCGACTGCCCACGCCACGAGAGATATAGCCCCGAATCATGGTGAAAACAACGAAGCACATGAAGGGGAACCCTTCTGGGCGGGGAGTAAGTCAGATAAACTTCAGCTTGTCCCTCATCTTAACCACTTCACCAACCACGAAGATGGCGGGGGCCCTCACCTGATTCTCTTTGACAACTTGATCTAGTCTCTCCAAAACATCCACAAATACCCGTTGCTCGGGGAGGGTACCCTTCTCGATTACCGCCACAGGTTCCATGGGGAGCCTAACCTCCAATAATCTCCGTTTCAGTTGATCAACCACGTGAACTCCCATAAGGATTACCAAGGTGCCCTTCGATGGAATGTATTCCGCCTCCAGAACCTCACCATTGGACCTCACGGCGGTCACGATGGTCACCCCAGAGCTAGCTAATCTACTGGTAACTGGGATTCCTGCGCTGGCTGGAACAGCGAGCGCACTGGTTACTCCAGGGACGACCTCGCACTGTATACCCCTCTGGAGGAGATATATGCACTCCTCTTCTCCTCTTCCGAAGACAAATGGATCACCACCCTTTAGTCTTATCACCATCTTACCCTCGGAAGCGTAGCTGAGCAGTAGTTGGTTTATATGGTCCTGTTTCTCAGATTCGCCCATCCCCTTCCCAGCGAACACCTTTATTGAATCCAACCTGGCCTGATCCAGAAGCTCCTTCGACACTAACCGATCATAAATTATCACATCAGCATCCCTGATCATTTTCATTCCTAGACAGGTGATTAGCCCGGGATCCCCTGGACCTGCCCCCACTAAGTATACTTTCCCCGGCCTCATTTTTCTCGTAGTCGATAGTCTAGTTAAAGTGTATAGCTATGACAGGATTGATGTGAAGTTGGACACTGGAGAATAAGCCTTATACTTGGAGGAGAGCTGCAAAAGCTGGTTCTCGATCTCCCTCAATCCTATCTCCCTCGCCATCTCCACTAGACCTTTAGGGAAGTTGAATCCAAGTTTCATCACAGTATCTATATCGCTCGACCTCACCACGCCGTTTGAAATTAACCAAGCCGCTTCATTGACGGCAAGCGACAATAACCTAGCCGGGGGAACCTTTGGCTGAGAGTTCAATTTGGGTTTCACAAATTTACCCGGGGCTGGATAGGAGTAGAATCCCCTACCTGACTTCACACCTAATTCACCCGTGGAGACCTTCTTGGAATACATGGAACACGGTACGTCAACCATGCCCCTCTGCTTCAGGATATTCCATATGTCAACTATTACGTCTATGCCAGTATAGTCAGCCAGCTCAAATATACCCATGGGCAACCCGATTGCCCTGGCGGATGAATCCACCTCCTCCACAGACGCCTCTCCAGCTTCCACCTCCCTGCAGGCCTCTTGGAGTATTCTCATGAATACTCTGTTTGAGACAAAGCCAGGCACCTCATAGGCCAACCTCACTGGAACTTTGCCAAGGGACTTCACGAATTTTAGCGCCCTTTCCATGGCATCGGACTCAGTGAACTTGCTGGGAATAACCTCCACCAGCATCATTAAGGGAGGGGGGTTGAAGAAGTGTAGCCCAACCAACATTTGCTTTCTTTCTATACCAGAGGCTATCTCTGATATGGGGATGGAGCTGGTGTTGGTTGCAAGGAGCGAACCTGAACTCAGTATGGATTCCATTCTTTTAAACACATCTAACTTGATCTCTAACTTTTCTGGTACGACCTCTATTGCTACCTCAGCTCCGCTGCCATCCTTCATCTCCGTGGAGAAAGTGAGCTTCGAGAGCACGGTGGACGGATCTACACCTCTCTTTGAAAGCCTTTGTAGAGAATCCATAATCCTTTCCCTTCCCCGATCCAGGAACTCCTTGCTCACATCTACGACAACTGTATCGTAACCGCTCATTGCGGAGACCTGTGCTATTCCTGACCCCATGGTCCCCGCTCCCACAACAAGCACCTTCATGTGGAGAGGGGAGAGGTACGCTAATTAAACTTAACTGAATAGATGAATCCGTGAAAGTGGGCCTTGTATACTTCGGGGGACAGTACAACCATCTCATTATGAAGCTACTCTCCTCACTTGGTGTGGAGGTGACCAAGATGGAGCCTATGGAAGCCAATTTGTCTAACTTTGATGCGGTTGTACTTAGCGGAGGCCCTCAGTCAGTCTACGATGGTGGTGAAACAGTTCAAAGGCTGTCCTCACAAATTAAATCCACTTCCGTACCCCTACTGGGTATATGTTTTGGTCATCAGCTTTTGGCTTACTCGCTCGGGGGAAAAGTTGAGAAGTCACCTAATCCTGAGTATGGACTAGTGAAGATAAGAGTAATGGAGGAGGACACAATACTCCGTGGGTTCCGGGATTTCTCGGCCTGGGAGAGCCATAACGACGAGGTAGTTACGGCCCCTCCTGGATTCATTACCCTGGCCAGTAGCGAAGGGGCTAGAGTTCAGGCAATGGCAAATCCAGGAGAATTGAAATTTGGTGTGCAGTTTCATCCTGAAGTTAAGCATACGGAAAACGGAGTAAGGGTATTTGAGAACTTCCTTAGTGCAGTTAAAAAGTAGAGTTATTCGTATATGACAAGCTCTAATTAGCTAAAACATCTATTTTAAGAGCAGGCTCTCAAATTCCCTGGCGAACTTAGTGCTACTCCTCACGTCCGCGAAAAGTTTGACGGCCTCCCTTATGTCGTCCAGGGCTATTGCCGCTCTACCGTTTCTCTCAGCGATAACCTGAAGAGGTTCTAGGAGCTCTGAGACATACCTCAGACTGGTCTCAGTTCCCAGCTTGGTTAATTCCTCTATGCTTTCCTGGGTCATTTCCACCCCCAACTCCTCGCTCCTTATCTTCAATATCTCCCTGATCTCCTCCGCGTTGTAGGGACGGGTTGGAATTATTAGCAATCTATCCAATAGGTCCACTGGAATACCGTGGGGAGACTCAACGTCTGTCCCCCTTATCTTAGTTATACCCCTATTGGTTGCCAATATAAGAATTGGAGAAAGTTCAGCCTCCAAGGCCTTGGTAAGGAAAGAAAAGGCCTCAATGTCTAACATATGAGCATCATCTATGAAGAGAACTCCTGGAACTAACTCGGCATTGTTCTCCCTTAACATCTTCATTACTAGCCTGTCGGTTTGTTGACGGACATCCTGGTTCACTTCCCCACCAAATATGGAAGAAAGAATACCAAAACTGATGTTCTGGGCAGCCACGTTAAGATCTATATCGTTTAAGGTCAAAGTGTTTACAATTTCCTTCTCCTTCCTAACTGGTCCTGTCGGCATCTCTACATATTTTGTGCTCTCAACGTCGTAATACTTAGCTCCCTCTACCCCCTTTGCTCTACCTGATTTGAAGACATCTCCGGTCTCAGCGTCTATCCATATGACGTCTCCCTTCCTTACATTATACCTATAGAGCTGAGTGGCAACCACATCTCCCACCTGAATCGTCTTCTGCTCATCCTTTGTGGCCAGGGTGACCTCAGCCTCCCTGGGGACCGCCGCCATTGGGTTTGTTCTACTTCTGGCTATCTTCATCTTAACGTCCTTAACCACGCCTTCATACACTTGTCTTCTCTGCCTTACTCTAATTCCTATGGACTTCCTTACGGCCTGGGTTAGTACTTCGGTCTTCTTCACCTCAGTAGAATAGACCTCAGAGGCATTTATGGCGCTAAATGGAGTGTCCTCACCTAACTCCTTGGCTATTGCGAATGCCAGGGCGGTCTTACCTGTTCCGCTTGGACCTACGAAGAGGATTCCCCTTCCACTCATCTTTCCTTTCTTTACCAATTCCACAACTATTCCAGCAGCCTCCCTTGCCTGGACCTGTCCCACTAACCCGTCCGCCACTACCTTGGCTCTTCCCTTCTCGTCCAGACCAAGGCCCTTTATGTGACTATGTATACTTGCCCTCTGCTCTATTTTCTTTACCTCTCTAATCTCAGCCATGGGGACTCCGTGATCACTTATAAAAGAGGCTTATGAGTTTTTCATCTACGTGGCCTGTGATGATGACCTTTGGGTTTGATGGAATGAAATGGTGGCGGCTGCCTGAGGTCGCGAGTTGAGGCTAAGATGGCTCAACTTCATTTGGCTGTGGGAAAACTTAACGTGGACGTCATAGTTAGACTTGATGAACTACCTAAGGAAGAGGAGACTTTGGAGACAGACATACTGGAAATAGTACCCGGTGGGGCTGCCACTAACTACGCAGTGGCGGTAACCAAGCTGGGGGACTCGGCTAAGTTATTGGCAAAGGTTGGGGTAGGTGGACTTACGTCCTTGGTTATGGGTAGGTTAGCCTCAATGGGAGTGGGGCTTGACTACGTGGAGGAAGTGGAGGGTCCCCAAAGTGCGGCCCTGGAAATAATAGGGAGGGACGGAAAGAGGAGAATCGTGAGAAGACCTGGAGTTAGTAGCACCTTAAGGAGAGAGGAAGTTGAGAAGTTAGCGGGGTTATTTGACGTAATTCACTTCGCATCTGTTCCAGCTGAAACGGTGCTAAGTGATCCTAGGACTAGGCTAAGTACATACGATCCGGGACCCTTCGCCTCAAGAGCCAGGGATTTTCAAGTGGACATACTTTACGCCAACGAGTCGGAATGGAGGAAGTTGGAGGGCGGAAAGTTCAGATCGGCGGTCATAAAGATGGGGGAGAAGGGAGCAATGACCACAGGGGACCTCGGAGAGTGCATTGTTGATGCCCTCAAGGTGAATCCCATTGACACGACTGGAGCAGGAGACTCCTTTGACGCGGCCCTCAACTACAGTTTAACCAAAGGCAAAAGCGTTGAAGAGTCCCTCCAATTCGCCACCGTGGTGGCGGCTCTGAAGATCACTAGAGTTGGAGGTACCAGTTCTCCAACCATTGAGGAGGTATCTCAGATCCTGTCTAGGTCACCTCCCAAGGTGAAATGTGTTTGATAGTAGTCTTTGTGGACGTGGACTACTTCTTCGCACAAGTAGAGGAGATCCTGAATCCGTCTCTAAGGGGAAAACCAGTTGTGGTTTGCGTGTTTTCTGGGAGGACTGCGGATAGTGGAGCAGTGGCTACTGCCAACTATGAGGCAAGGAGGCTTGGTGTAAAGGCGGGAATACCCATTGTAAGGGCCAAGGAGATCGCTCCAAGTGCGGTCTTTCTCCCAATGAGGAAGGGGGTATACGAGGAGTACTCCAAGAAGGTTATGGTAATTTTGAGGACAGTCTCACCAAGGGTAGAGGTAGCTAGCATCGATGAGGCCTATATAGACATATCAAGTGCTGTACCAAGCTTTGAGGAGGGAATAAAACTGGCAATGAAACTTAAGGAAAGAATAAAGGAAGAGACGGGACTCAATGTGACAGTTGGGGTCTCAGTCAACAAGGTCTTCGCTAAGGTAGCCGCGGAGAGTGTTAAACCGAACGGTTTTAGAGCGATAGGTCCAGATCAGGTGGAGGGTCTAATAAGGGAGTTGGACATAAAGGAGGTTCCAGGAGTGGGGCCTGTGTTGACCTCTAAACTGGAGAGTCTGGGAATTAGGAAACTGATTGATATAAGAAGTACTGACGTGAGCCATGTTTCTGCGGCCATAGGGAGAGCCAAGGCTTACTACCTTCTGCAGTTGGCTAACAATACTTACTCGGTTCCAGTTGAGGAAAGGCAAAAAAAGAGTGTGGCTAGAGTTTTGACCTTAAAGACCAACAGCCGTAACTTAGATGAAATGAGGCGTGCGGTTAGGAAAGCACTGGAGGACGCCTATGGAAAGGCTGAGGGATTACCTACGAGGATAGGTGTCATGGCAATTATGGAGGATCTCGATATGATAAGCAGAGAGAGGAGCTTATCGCACGGAGTCCCCATGGATGTCGCAACGTCCATCTGCATGGAAATGATAGAGGAGATCTTGAGAAAGGACAATAGAAGGGTGAGGAGGATAGGGGTCAGACTAAGTAGATTTGTTAAGTCCAAGGGGCTAGATCAATTCCTTGATCTCAAGTGAAACCACATTAGTAAGCTTGTTGGCCAGAGGGTCCAATTCTGGTACCTCCGAGTGAACCTCTACGTCAAAGAACAAGGGTACCCTCCTTTGAGGAGTGACATGACTGAGCCCTAGCATCTTGGCCACCTTAACTGTATCCTCCTCCACCCCCCGACATTCCACCAATGCTTTCAGTCCACTGACTAAGTAGCCCTTACTCACCTTAAGTTCACTGCCCTTGATTCTAAGCACAACGAATCTCGGAGATGCTTTGGTACCAATAAATGACACTGCAAGGGTAAATAATCCACTCTCATTTATAACGGCGACAGGAATTGACTCCCTCCCTAATGCCTTCGTCATCTTAGGAAGTAGTAGGATCACGTGGATAATCAATATGGGAAGGAAAAAAGGTTAGGAGTAGAGTTGAAGATCATACACCATTGCATATGCGTTATACGTTCCAGGACCCGTAACGTAGTTCCAGCCGTAATGGGCGTGAGTTGGGTTATTTCCGCTCGTGATCGGTATCCACGCCGGAAGGCCCTGTTCAGGTCCATGCAGTGTCTCGACTAAGCCTGAATAGGATATATGCTGACTTCCTCCCCGCCCTGAAGAGCGAGGGTTCCCTCCCAGAGGGCTCATCATTCCCACCATCGATTCGGGTTTACATCTCTCATCTGGTGGGCAGTCGAGTGGCTCAGAGAACCACTCCCATTTGAAAGGGGGACTTTCA
>JAFMDM010000140.1 GCA_017857195.1 Methanobacteriota archaeon | reverse complement strand
CAAGGGCTGAGGATTGGATACAAATTCATGAAAATTCAATGAAGCCCAAACCCCTACGACCATCATTTTACTTACCTTGAACGGTTCTAGTTCTGCTTCCGTGATCGTTGCACCTTTACCTCTTCAGGCCGTGTTCGTGGATGGGCGGCTTTTTGGACTTTATGTGTCAAGTTCGGGATTGATCGTGCGCTCGCTCGAATACAACATTTCGTCCAACATTTCGTCCATCCTTAACCCCACGGGGCCTGTGGAGTTGGGGGAGATCGACGGTTACTTAATGGTGGCCAGCGAGGTGAGGTCTCCTGAGCCCTTCTCCACCTCCCTTCCATTTACTGCCACCGTGATCTACTCCGTGTCCAATTTGACGCCAGTGGCTTACGTTCCCTATCCTCTTCTACCAGTCGCCGTAATGGGAGGCAAGGTTCTGCTCGCGGGACAGAGACTACTTCTCTCCCCCCTACCTTACTTTCCTAGAGGGGGCGGTCCGTCTCTTTTCCCTCTTTTCCCAATTCTCATCGTCACTCCATTGGCCGTATTGACGTACTTCCTATATAGGAAACGCGGGTGAGTCCTCGAGGTGATAGCGTTTCGAAGGCCGTCTAAAACTTCGTCTTGACCTATTGGAAGAAAGATTGAGTCAATCGTGACGAGAGAAGCGGGAGCTGATCTCTCTGGCGTGACCAAAGGAGGTCGCATACGAAGTAGAGTAAACCATATAAACAATGAAGTCTGGACGGCTTTCTTCTTCCTACTGGAGTTGAGGAGGCAGCGAAGGCCACCGCACACGAATAACATACCATTATTCCGCTATTGAAAGGAGAAGGGAAGAGGAAGTTGATCCCTTAAGATAGTCAGAAAATGACGGATATGCCTTAATCTTATAACTGTACTTTCTCTCCCAACTTAGGCATAATGGTCTTGTAACCCTTTGCCTCGTTTAGTTTTGCAAATTGAGATTCGTTAACCTGAATTAGAGGCCAAGTATTGTAGTGAATAGGAATTGCTGCCTTCTTTGGCTTTAACATATCCACTGCCATGGAGGCCTGCTCTGGATCCATAGTAAATCTACCTCCTATTGGTAGCAAGACATAATCTGGCTTGAAGACTTGACCGATTAGTTTCATGTCCTCGAAAAGTCCTGTGTCTCCCGCGTGATAGATGGTTATCCCATCCCCTGAAACTACCACTCCTGTGGGGTCGCCATGTTCACTGCTATGGACTGCCTTGGTTAAGGCAAGCTTAAGTCCGTTGAACTCTATGTAACCACCCACGTTTGCTTGTATAACCTTCTCCATGGGAAGGTTCATGGTTTGGGTAACATGAACTGCTAAGTCGAAGTTGGCGAAGAAATGTCCCTTTCCTTTCAGAATCTCTACAGCATCTCCAAGATGATCATAATGATCGTGAGTCACCGCCACTATATCGTACTTGCCTATCAATTCCTCCAATTTCACTGGGCTCTTCGGATTATCCTTTATCAAGGGATCAATGATTACCTTCTTATTACCAAAATCTAATTCCACGGCTGCATGGCCGAACCATCTTAGCGATACCATGTCTTGCATTTCGCCACTCGTTTTTTAACTCTATTTGATATGATAGAGCAAATGACTGATGAGGAGTATGAGCTCATCCTGAAATCTGGAAGAATAGCCGCAAAGGCGAGGGAAGCGGGGGCCAAGGCAGTAAAGGAGGGAGCTAAAGTACTTGACGTTTGTGAAGCCGCAGAAAGGGAGATCATTTCCAGCGGTGCTAAGCCCTCTTTCCCCTGCAACCTTTCTATCAATTATGAGGCAGCCCACTACTCACCCGTCATAGGAGATCAGAAGGTGATCCCAGAGAGAGCGGTAGTGAAGGTGGACATAGGGGCACATATAGATGGCTATGTAACAGATACCGCAGTTACTGTGTCCTTGGACGATAGGTTTTCTAGACTATTGGAGGCAACTAGGGACTCATTAATGGCTGCAATATCGAACTTTAAGTCAGGGAGGGAGCTAGGGGAAATAGGGAGGGTAATCGAGAGAACTTTGAAGCTAGCCGGATTCAAACCTATCAGGAATTTAGGAGGACATTTAATAAGACGATATGAGCTCCACGCAGGAGCGTTCGTTCCAAATGTATTTGAGAGAGGTTTAGGTATAGTGAGGACGGGAGAGACTTACGCCATAGAACCATTTGGTACCGATGGAGAGGGAATGGTGAATGAAGGGAAAGAGGTAACCATATTCTCACTCAAAGGAGTAAGAAATAAAATTTTAACTGAAGAGGAGAAAACTCTACTTCAAATAATAGAAGAGAGATTTAAGACCCTTCCATTCACAGAAAGGTGGCTCTCCGACTCCATGGAAGTCCAGACCTTGCGAGCAACAATGAAGTCCCTATGGAGAAAAGGAGTACTTATGGGGTATCCTTTACTCGTGGAGGGCAGAATGGGAACTGTGGCTCAATTCGAGCACACTGTGGTAGTTAGAGGAGATGAAGTGAAAGTAGTAACAGAGTTAGACTAAGTTCGTCCGTATCATTATTAGTAGGGTTATTATCAAGACGTCCCTTAGGGCTTCTCCTTCAGCTCAGACCTTAGCTTCCACGCCAAATCTATGGTGAATCCTACTCACAGAAGGGGACCACCATAACCCCTAGAGTTAGATTGGTAGGGCGTTGATTCGTGCCCATCACATTGTATAATAGACTAGATTCCTACAGGACCCATTTAGTCTAATATTCTAGACTCTATCCCCTCCGCCATTAACTTTGACAACAGTTGTCTAACGTATTCTGAAGTGGGGACCTCGAAGGTCACATAGATCAGCGTAAAGCCTGGTCGGACTTCAGCGCTGATTCTATCATGAACCACATCAATAACATTACCCCGCACCTCCGCCACGTAACTCAAGATCCTGTTGAGATATCCTGGCTTGTCTGGGACATGCATCTTAACCCTGACCACCCTTCTTATTCTATGAAGTACCTTTTCCACCACATTTCCCAGCAAGGTAAGATCCACGTTTCCTCCGGAGATCACCGCCACTACTCTCCTCCCCTTGGCTTTCACCTTTCCAGTTAGCAGCGCCGCTAGTGGAGCAGCTCCAGCCCCCTCTGCCAAGGTTTTGTTCCTTTCCAGAAGCAGAAACATGGCCTCAGCTATTTCCTCATCGTCCACGAGCACTACGTCATCCACCAAGTCCCTGATTATGGAGAACGTAAACTGAGAGGGCGACTTGACCAAGATACCGTCAGCTATGGAGAATGAAGGCTCTACCTCCATTAATGTACCCAAGTCTTTTGACACCTTCATGGAAGGAGAGGCGCTGCTTTGCACGCCTATGATCTTGACTCCACTATTTCTTGCCTTTAGGGCAGCGGCTATTCCGGATATTAGTCCTCCGCCTCCTATCGGTACTACGACCACATCCGGTCGCGTCTCCACGAGCTCTAGTCCTAATGTCCCCTGTCCAGCAACTATATCTGGGTCATCATAGGGGTGAACTAGAATGGCCCCTGTCTTGTTTAGTATTTCTTGAGCCTTCTTCATGCTCTCGTGAATGTATTTGCCGTAAAGTAAAACCTCCGCCCCGTAACCCTTTGTGGCCAAATATTTGGAAACTGGGGCGGTCTCCGGCATTATAATTGTTGAATGTACACCTAAGGCCCTAGCTGCGAAGGCCACGCCCTGGGCATGGTTACCTGCAGATACTGCTATTACTCCCCTGCTCCTCAGCGATTCACTGATAGATAGGAGCTTATTGAATGCTCCCCTTACTTTGAATGAACCAGTTTTTTGGAGGTTTTCGAGTTTCAGGTAAAGTTGTGACTCTGTCGAGTCGGAGAAGGTCTTTGAGTAGTCTATTGGTGTTTCGTGGATGTAGGGAGTGACCCTCTCCTTAGCCTTAACTATCTTCTGATATAGCTCTTCTAAACCGGCCGAGCTCTCCACCGCCTCAGTCAACCCTGCCCTCATCTCCCTCAGTGATCGAGAGCCTCCTCATCGGCGTTCATGGCCGGCTTTAACTTCGAGTATGTGTCAGCTAGAAGTTCAGGGAGGACCTTTGTGTTAGAGAGTATTGTCATAAAATTGGAGTCTCCCACCCACCTTGGAACTACATGAACATGAACGTGACCTGCCACCCCTGCACCTGCAGCAGACCCCACGTTAACTCCTATGTTAAATCCGTCAGGTTTGTAAGTCTTCCTTATGGCCCTCATCGATCTTACTACGTTTTTATGTATTTCAATTGCTTCCTCCTCAGTTAAGAGCTCAAGAGTCGGTACATGTCTGAATGGAACTACCATGACATGTCCGCTGTTGTAGGGAAATGCGTTAATTATGATGAAGGAGT
>JAFMDM010000139.1 GCA_017857195.1 Methanobacteriota archaeon | reverse complement strand
CGATGAGCCCTCTGGAAGGGAACCCTCGCCCTTCCAGGGCGGGGAGGAAGTCAGCGATAGTGTCTGCGCAGATTAGGTAAATTAACAGACCTCTATCTGCCAAGACATGTTAACTCGCCCCAATCCTCATTAATTCATGTAAGCCGCATAGTTCTGAAGGGAAAGATAATTTACTAACAAGCGACGACATTATAGACACGCTCCTTGAATCCACAATTGAATATGCCTTCTGTTCAGGCTGTTCACCCACGAGCTTTCCCTATTGAGAAAACCCTTTGGGCCAATAGGTCTTCCCCCTCATTGTAAACCTCTTTCCCTGAACATTCCTCACGATCCCAAGGGGATAAATTCAACGCAAGTCACTATGCCACCTTCATATCTAGGTGACCTGGAGTCTACAGCCACACCTGAAATTCCCCTGGATCACCAACGGAAACAGGGCCTTGGCTTATTAGTTGTTTGAGAGGTCACCTCTGTTACGCCTGGTCCCCCTGACTACGAAGTTTTTGGCAGGTCCGTACTGCTACCCATCCAGTTTAGGTTGGCCTCAATCTGCCTAAGGCCATGACCAAGGTCCTCCCCTCTATGACTCCATCGGGCAGTATGACCTTTCCTGGTTCGCTCAATTCAAATTCCTTCACCTTTAAGCCACACACATGCACACCGAGCTCCTTGGCCCTATGGTAAACGTTGATCAACTCCTTTCCACCACCAGGTAAGAAGCCATTGGTCCTCGAAATGCAGGGTTCCCCCCGGCCTCTGTCATCTAACCCTGTCACTATCCATGAACTCCTTCGCTTTGTGGGAGAACTCCGCCACCTGACCAGTTAAGGTTGGATCACCGTTTGGCGATACTCCCAAAACGTCCTCAAGTAGCTCCTCTTCTGTGTAAATCCCAGCGGTGGCATTGTCTCTATCGTGGGTGTACTTTACGTCCTTAGTGCACTTGGTGTTTTCTCCCCTCTCCCATCGCTTTCCCGCCTTCACCGAGAGGACTTTGGCTCTCTCCTTGGCAGTGCCTATGCCATGGAAAGTCCAACGTTCCCTCCACCTATGACCAAAACATCATATAACATCTGAATTCTGTGAGGATATATAATCGTTTTGCTTCTCCTTTCAAGCGAAGGATCATCAAGAGTTAAATCAACTTGGGATCGAAATATCTCGAAGAGTATGGATCCATCAAAGAGCCTTCAACCTGAAGCTGAAGAACCTATGTTCTCATGACGACTTACTTTCCCTCACTGTCACCGCAACTATAACTGTTCCACTTAATAAGGAGAGGAAAGCATATTGAGAGGAGAGGTTTGAAAGAACCTCCAGCCCCACGCTGAATTGAAGAGCCGATATGATCATGAGTACCAGTCCCGTGGCCACCAAGCTTCTCCCCACATTATAAAGGGAGTATCTGTTTAACAGGGACATATCATTTACTTATCATTAATCAATTAAATTGTTTCTCTCCAAGAGCTGGTGTTACCTTCTGCCACCCTAGCTGGATATTGTACTCTTTTATTATAATTCATCAAAATTCATCAATAAAAGCTTAAATCTTATGTGAACCTTTCTATTTCGTGGGAACCGACTTAAAGTCCAATCCAGACTGGTATGTGGCCCGAGTGGACAGGATACCCACATGGGGACTGTCCTATGTCATAATCTGGGCCATGGGCTTTAGCTTCTTCATAACCCTATATGATGTGATAAACGTGGGGTTCGCATTACCATACATTCCCTTCGTGGTCACTGCGGCCCAATCCTCCCTAATAGCCTCACTAGGCCTTTTCGGATATGTGGTGGGAGCGCCCATATTCTCTTACATGGCGGATATAGTAGGCAGGAGGCCCACCCTTGTGTTTACCGCCCTGGGGAGCTTCGGGGACGCCCTGTCTGTAAACTATCCAATGCTCGCCGTGTTCAGGTCCATCACGGGCATGGCAATAGGAGCCGATCTTGTACTAGTCATGACATATATGTCTGAAATGTCTCCTGCTGATAAGCGAGGCAGATACACCAACTTGGCCTTCATAGGTGGATGGGCGGGTATAGGGATAGGCCCATTTATCGCCGCCCTAATTATGACTGACATCCCGTCCATAGGATGAAGGATAGTGTTCGCCGTGGGAGGAATATTGGTGGTCTTGGCTTTAGCCATAAGGTACTACGCTCCCTAGACGGTTAGGTTCCTGGCCTCAAAGGGGAAATTCCAGGAGGCCGAAACCCTTGTGAAATCAATGGAGGATCTGTCCATGAAAGGGGCCTATGTCCAATCCCTCCCCGAACCTGACATGAAGAGTTACGTCACAGTTAAACAGAATCCTTTCAGGATATTGGCAAAGCCAAAGTATCTGAAGAGGTTACTTGCCCTCTTCTTCCTTATCTTCTTCGTCTATTTCATGGACTATCCTTTCCTGGTCATACCGGAGACTTGGGCCAAGGATGTACTGGGTTACTCGGGATCACTGCTCTCTCAAGTGGTCTTCCTGTTCGGAATGGCTGGAATAGGAGCCTTCCTGGGTTCCATTATTCTGAGACCATTCATTGACAGGGTGGACAGGAGGAAGATGACGATCCTGTCCGTCGTTGTTTATACTATAGGTAAGTGATGGGTTTTGGAGGTGCGGTAAGGTCCTTGACCCTCTTCTTTGTTGGCGCTTTCCTGGCTGAGCTAATAGGGGTGGGATGGTATCAGTTATATTATCAGATGTGTGTTGACAACTTCCCCACTGCCGCCGGGGCAACTGGCTACTCCATAGCGGATGGGGTAGGTCACCTGGGAGGTGCCATAGGATTGTTGGTAATAATACCACTCATACATGCTCTGGGGAATGTTGGAGGGTGGACAATACCCTGGATACCAGCGATCGCCATGACCTTTGTGGTCTTGCTCCTGACTCCCAACACCATAGGGAAGAGATTGGAGGAAGTTAACGAAGCGTCAGATCAATAATTTTTTCTCTTGCCAGAAGTGTTTGAAATGGTGAACTGGAGCCTAGGGGAGGAGGGGGAACTACTCCTCTCTAATGTAAGGATCCTCATGTCCAAATATGGTGAAAGTTATTGGAATCAGATAGATTGGAGAAGGGAGTTCCCAGAAGACTTCATCAACGACTTCTTCAAGGCCGAACTGGGAGGAATCCTCGTACCTAAGGAGTACGGTGGTCCTGGAATGGGAGCAAGGGAGGCCTCCGCAATACTATACGAGGTGAATAGATTGGGAGGAAACTCCTATTTCCTACACGGACAATACTACGTGACCTACGCCCTTTCCAGGTGTGTTGGAGGGGACAGAAGGGACATCTGTCTAAGGGAAGTTGTGAGAGGGAGGAGGGCCATGACCCTGGCCCTCACTGAGCCTCAGGCCGGCTCTGATACCACGAAGATCTCCACCTTCGCTAGGAAAGTCAATGGGAAGTTCATTGTGAATGGTAGAAAGGTATTCATATCGAGGCTGTCGCATACAGACTACCTCCTCTTGGCAGTAAGGACTTCACCTTACGATCCGGCCAGAAGGACTTATGGTATAACACTCTTCCTTGTCGACGCAAAGTCGCCCGGAATTGAGAGGAAGGAGATAAGGACCATGTCCAACACCGACGCACATGAAGTGTATTTCAACAACCTGGAACTTTCTATGGACGACGTAATTGGGGAGGTGGACAAGGGATTTGGATGTCTGCTTGCAGCTCTCAACGCAGAGAGAACCATGATAGCGGCTGAACTTCTAGGAAACGCCAGATGGTTTCTGGATCGGGCAGTGAAGTATGCCTCTGAAAGGAAAGTGTTCGATAGACCCATCGGTGCTAACCAGGGTGTACAATTCCCTCTGGCGAGCGGGTATGCCAAGCTACTGGCGGCGGAGGCATTGCTTGGGGAGACCCTTGAACAACTTGAGGGTGAGAGGGCAGGAGAGTACTCCAACTCCTTAAAGTACATCTCAGCTGAGTTGTCCTGGGATTTGGCCAACGTGGCCATGGATGTTTACGGTGGGTATGGGTACGCGTCAGATACGGGTGTGGAGAGGAAGTTTAGGGAGACTAGACTGTACATGGTGGCTCCAGTTTCGCAGAACCTGGCTTTGTCCTACCTTGCCGTTCATTCCCTGGGACTTCCCAGGTCCTATTAACTTTTTAGCTTGGACCTGAAAAACAAGTTAGTGGACAGAAGGGCGTTAGGTTGGACGGGAGAAAAGATATCTCCCCTTATTTTGGGCTCCTATGAGCATGGACTTCGATCTCTTATTGACAAGGAGAGGGCTATTGGACTGATGAGAAAGGCGATAGAGTTGGGCATAAACGCCTTTGACACGGCCGAGTCCTATGGTAACGGGGAATCTGAAAAGG
>JAFMDM010000138.1 GCA_017857195.1 Methanobacteriota archaeon | reverse complement strand
TAATTCGGGCTGTGGCTGACGTTAGCAAGAATTACAATAGTGATCAATTCCACTTTCTTTATGACGGCGTAGAGATCAGGAGGGGAGGAAGGGGATACGTCATCGCCCTGAGGATATTTCCCTCCGAGGAACTCAAATCCTTCAGGGACGAGATGTACAGGGTCGTTAAGACCATGATAGTTCAGAGGCCTGACGTGGAGAAGTACAACGAGAACTTCTGGTTTCACGCGGCCCTATCCTTCCGCTCCCGTAGGAACCCGGAGGAGGCCGTGCCCGGGGAAATGTTGAGGAAACTAAACAGTTTTCTCTTTAAGGGCACCGCACTGAGGATAACTTTACTTTACAAGGGGAAGATAAGGTACGAGTACGACACCTTGACCGGTGAGATCCTGAGTAGACCGGAGGCCCTCTTTAGGGAGAAACTTAGAACTTCGTATTCTATATATAGAGAAAGGGTGCTCAAGCTAGCTCTGAGCAGGGCAGACCTGGACAACGTGTGGCTTACAGCTGATCACCACTTCGGGCACGCCAACATCATCAAATACTCGGCACGCCCTTTCACGGACGTCGCGGAGATGAACGAGTTCCTGATAGAGAGATGGAACGAGCTGGTTTCTCCCGGCGATAGGGTTTTCGTGTTGGGCGACTTCTCCTTCTCGAGTCCTAAGAGGTACCTGGACAGAATGAGGGGCAAGAAGGTACTGATCCAGGGAAACCACGACCCTCCGGGTACGGGACCGGAATCCTTAGAGATAAGTCATGGGGGGCGTAAGTTCATCCTTTCTCACTACCCGTTGAACGTCGCTGTGTGGAACGTGCACGGCCACGTTCACAACAACAGGCTCAAGGAGTATCCTTTCTTGAACAGACAAACTAAGAAAATAAACGTTGGAGTGGACTTGACTAAGTTCTATCCCGCCAGCCTCAGGTGGATAATCGAGTTGGTGGAGAACGGTAACTCCTACCTTTTCCTGCCTTGATCACCTCGTCTTCAGTGGTTTAGGAGAGGGGGCTTGCCCTGCGTCGGTTGTGGATCTTGGTTGCTTCCTCGGTTCGAACGAGGTCAGCGGTTACGGTAATTCAACCAAACCCGGTTACTGACTTCACCTAACGGCAGTTGTGGGACTTTACCTTAAGCGTTCCTGTAATCAGGCAAGAGTAATAACTGCTATCAACTGAAGGTTTTGGTCTACCAAGCCTTCAAGCTCCTCCCATCTCATCAGGGATCATGAGACCCTCTTCCGGTGGACTTTCATGCGGAAACTCGTGTACTTGAAGAAATAGCTATGTACAGGTTACTGCTACTGCATGCTGATGAAGTGATGCCGTACTCCGCCGGCCTAGGTGTTTTACTAATACTTACCACAATGAGTATCGTCGGTGTAGTATTGTTTTAAAAATCTACAAAAATTCTGCAGAAGACGGTGGTTACTCTCAGTCTCACTCGTTCCCCACCAAGACGAAGCGTCCTTTCAATGACTTAGGAGGAGCTTAAACGGCATTACGACTGTCTCGTACCATATTTTCCATAAAGCATATCTGATGAAGGCCTAATTGAATAATTGTCCCATGAACTACACTTTTCTATAACATTCAGTCCTGTATTCTATAATTATTCCCGACTTCCGCATATCGTTTAATATCTTTTCCACGGAAGCTCTCTCTATACCGTACCCACCAGCCTCCTCGACTATTTGAGATAGTTTAGCGCACTCTCCCTCCTCTGCAACCTCGTCAACAATTTCAGCGATCTTAGCCATCCTATCTCTGGCACTCTTAGGCCTCCCCGTCATTATCGTGTCAATGTCCAACCTGCCTGATTCAACATCTATTCCTACCGCCTCCAGGAACACCCTCATTATGTTTATAGCCCTCTCGGCATCCTCTCTCTGGGCTGTCTGTTTAAGGGCCATTCTTGCGTAGGCCTCGGTCATTCTTATGAGGGCCTCCAACTGCCGCGGTGTAATCAGGATAGGGCTGTCAGTGCTCTCAGCGCTTTTCTTTCTCATTTCCACGAAGAAGTCCATCAGCAATTGTTTGGCCTCTGGGGAAAGGGTGGGCCTGACGTTCTTCCGGGCGTAGGCCACATACTTCTTGAGTAGGTCTATGGGAATGGATTCCCCATAGCTTCCCTCAGAGTGCATGTCCAATATGTGGGACGCCAAAAGCTGATCGCTCTCCCCAGGCCGATCCCTCAGAATGAATATGAGATCGAATCTGGATAGAATGGTTGAAGGTAAGTTTATGTTGTCTGCCACGCCTCTCTCCCCTATATACCTACCGAATTTGGGGTTTCCAGCGGAAATCACTGTAGTTCTGGCATTAAGTTTGGCAACTATCCCTGCCTTCGCAATGGACACCGTCTGTTGCTCCATGGCCTCATGGATGGCCACCCTGTCCTCATCCCTCATCTTATCGATCTCGTCTATCACCGCCACCCCACCGTCCGCCAACACCAAGGCCCCGGCCTCTAGATAATAGTCACCGCTGTTCTTCTCTCTGACTACTGCTGCAGTGAGACCTGCCGCGGTCGCCCCCTTACCGGTCGTGTATACAGATCTTGGAGCCGCTCTGTGGGCGAACTGAAGCATCTGAGACTTGGCAGTACCGGGATCTCCTACGATCAATAGATGAATATCGCCCTTAATCCTTGTTCCATCTGGTAGGATCTTGGGAACCCCGCCGAACAGGGAGAGAGCTATACCCTCCTTTATTTCCCAATGTCCATATATTGACGGGGCCACCGACGAGATCACCCTCTCCCTGATCCACGGATCCATCGACATTTCCCTGAGCTTTGCCTCATCCTCCTCGGATATCTGCACTTCGTCGAGGGCCTTCTCGGACAGTTCTATGCTCACCACCTTTAGATATAGGTCGAAAACTGCCCTTGCTCCTCTCCTAATAGAGCCCTCCTGTTGAAGCTCCAATGTGCCAACGAGCTTCACTCTATCCCCCGGCCTTACAGAGTCCACCAGATCGTCCTCGACTACCGCTGGTAGCTGTCGCGGAAGCTGACCCGCTGGTATCTCCTCGGGCTTCTCCTGAAGAATGACCCGCTGCCAATCGGTGAGCTCAGATTTCTCTGGAACCAACTTGAACTGACCCGGTTTCTCGCATACTGGACAGACTGCTGGGACTTCTAAGAAGTCGGACATTTCTTCATCGATGGGCCAAAGGAACTGGGCACCGCAGGAGGGATCTGTATGTTTGAACGTTCCCCTTATCAGCCTCTCCTTTACCGGGGTGGCCCTGACGAGAATTCCCTCCACTGCTATGAGCCTATTCAGGTCCTCGCTTCTTAGGCTCCTGAGCTCTAAGGTTTCTGGGAGATTCATGATCCTCACATGAACCTTCCTGAGCTCCTGCTCCAATTGTGGCTCCAATTGATTTAGCATTGACATAAGTGCCCTCTCCATGGCCGGAAGAACGTCCTTGGGTCTCTCGACCAGCAATGAAGCTAGCTCCCTATTAAACAGCAAAAGATCCACAAAGTCAACGTTCAGGCTTCTCCCCCTTTTGGCCACAAGTTCCATTATCTTTGGAAGGTACTTCAGCCTTCCCCTTTCATCCTTCCAGTCTCCCAGGAACTCTCTGAAGAGCTCCTCTACGTTAACCGTGCTCTCCAATTAACTCACCGTAATAGGAGGTTATCAATTCTCTCATCTCTGAGAAAAGGAGGAGCTCCTCATCGGCCATATTCTGAAGTATGGTGGGATCCTGAACTCCCAGGAAGGCCAAAGTCATTATCTTTCTCAATCTTACTGTCACCAATTCCCTTACGGCTGACTGAACCTTCTTGTATACTTCTTGCTCTCTGGATTCTGCAATGAAGTCCTTAACTTTGGCATAGAAGTCCTTTCCCACCGGCATTAGTGAAGCTGGTTTTCCGGTGCTCTGGGTCTCCTGGAAAAGTATCCTGTTAAGCTCCTGCAGGGTCAACCTTTGGATAGGCTTCACCGACTTAGTTACGTTCAATAACCACCTTGGCACTTCTCCTTCCCTTCCCTTGGCAATAGAGACCTCCAGTTCAACGAGTTTCCAAGGACCTATATCGTCGTCTGCAATCACTCTAACCCCCTGAAATCTGGCAGCCGCCTTGAGAGCCCTCAACTTAGTCCTCTGCACAGGCGATATATTTGAGAAACCAAACTTAAACAATGTGGCGGCAAAACTACTTGTCACCACCATTAGCGGTAAGTGGGAGAGATGTGTCCATGAAGTGGCCAATTGTGTTATGCCTTTCGATGGGGAAGCCCAGGTGCTTCCCATCTCTCCAAATGTAATAATTGTCAAGTCTAAATTAGCGCCTGACGAGGTATACGGTTTAGTGAGAGCTTGGCCACCCTCCTGT
>JAFMDM010000137.1 GCA_017857195.1 Methanobacteriota archaeon | reverse complement strand
TCCCCCACCTCACGGAGGGGGACTTCCGCCCCCTTAACCCCCCAGAAAGTTAAAGCGGATCCGTCAAGCCCGTTAAGTCCTCCACAGAACAACTGTATCATAAGGAAACTCATCATGTGAACTGGTTAGCTCACTTTGCTAAAAGTCATAAAATGTCCTTTATGGCACCCATGGTTGGAAATTCCATTATCCCTTGATTTTCAATGACCACATAGGGCTTCGCCTCCTCTAAGATCCCCAAGTTTCTAAGAGTTGGTGAAAGGAAGTTATTATGCACCAGTGATATGTCATTCCCTGCCTGATAGCTTCCCACCGAAGGAAGGACCAACGTTCTCCCTCCTCCCTTGAGTGGAACATCCAAGAAACATTGGAACTTTCTATTGAACCCCAGTCTATCCCTTAAGGAAATTCGTGGATGTTCATGACCTATCACCGCCACTTTGTTTGAGTCCAATTGGAAAGGCTTGTGACCATGTGTAAAAAGTATGTTCCCAACCCACAGTTCCTCTAAGAGCTCGACGTTGTCAAACTTCTCAGCGACGGCCCCTATGTAGTTGTCATGGTTGCCTTTGATCAGTTTTACTTCGACTCCGTCCTCCTTAAGTATGGTAAAGATCTCCCTCAAATCCTCCCTTTCTTGAGATCCTAATCTTTCAAATATATGTTTCATATCTCCATCTATGATTATTTTGTCTGCCTTGAAGACCTCCCTGCATTTGTTATATACCCTTAGGAACCTCTTTTTCTGCACGTTAGGGAGGTATACTTTCTTTCTCTGCATTTCCTCCTCGAATCCAATATGGACGTCAGACACAACAAACGCTCCAATACCCCTATGATATACGGCAGGAAGATCAGATTCGATGTAAAGATCAGGGAGGATCTGTAGCACAGTATTACCACTCCTTATAAGGTTAAAAATGGATGTACTGAAATGAAGGGAAGACTTTTCCTAGTAGGGTTGGGATTATCCAAGGCCTTCCTGACCCAGGTGGCCATAGATGCGCTTAGGTTATCAGACTTAGTTTTCTTCGACGTCTATACCTCACTGTCCTGTGACTTGACCCCTAAGACTCTTTCTGAATTAATTGGAAGGGAGGTGAGAGCAGCCAATAGGGACTTTCTAGAGGCGGGAAGCAAGGTTCTCCTAGACATGTTGGAGGAAGGGAGAACGGTCTCGGTAGCCACAATAGGGGATCCCATGATAGCAACGACCCATGTCGCGGTAGCAGTGGAAGCCATGAAGAGGGGAATTGAAGTAAAGGTTATACCTGGAACCTCGGTCTTCTGCTACGCTATTTCCAAGTCAATGCTATCCTCCTACAAATTCGGGAAGTCAGTTACCATAACTTACCAAGGAGATAGAGTGGATACCACGGCTTTAAGAGTAATAGAGTTCAACTACTCCCAAGGACTGCACACCTTAACTTTCCTGGACCTTAAGGACGGAAGGCCCATGAGCCTTGAGGACGCATTTAGGATGTTGAGGCTCCAGGAACAAGAGTTGGGAAAGAGTGTTTTATCCCAATTCGAGTACGTTGTTGTCGAATCTAGACTGGGCTGCAGTGATGAATCAGTAAAGGCAATCTCACCCAACGGGCCCTATGACGAGGCCGGTGCCCCACCATATGTTATTATTTTCCCTGGAAGGTTACATTTTATGGAGGTTGACGCCCTGAAATGTCTTCGCTCCAAGAAAGGGTAATGAAGTATATAGCTAATTTAGATAGGGAGCTAGCGGTTTCCCCTGATCCTAAATTTCAAAGAATTTACTCCCTAGCCAAACAGTACAGGGACGATGCAGAGCATTATCTAGGGAAAGGTGACCTTGAGACGGCACTGGTTTGTGCTTCATACGCTGAGGGGTTGATTGATGCTGTAAAAATGTCAGAGGAGCCTGGGGCAAAAGTGTTCGTTGGAGGCACTTTCGATATCATTCATCCAGGTCATATAGCCTTTCTAAGTGAGGCTGCAAAATATGGGAAGGTCTATGTGGCCGTAGCCAGGGACTCTAACTCCAAGAAGGCCAAGGGACGCGATCCGGTTAACAATGAAAACCAGAGACTGGAGGTGATAAAGGCCATAAGGTACGTTCATGAGGCCTTTTTAGGGGATCAGGAGGACCTGTTGAAGAGCGTTGAGAAAGTTAGGCCTGATGTGGTCTTCCTGGGTCCTGATCAGCACATAGATGAGGCTTATCTGGTGACGGAGCTCCACAAACGTGGAATCTTTCCTAAGATAGTTAGAATGAAGGAGAGAGTGTCCAATTGGGAAAACTCGAGTACTACATCTATTATAAATAAAATATTGGCTAAATACTGTGAAAAACCATTAAGTAACATTAAGTAAATACCTCTATCTCCACCTCGTGTCCGTCCTTAAGCGAGAGCTTCTCCCTTAAATGAAAAGGGGAAATGAGTTCCACTATGCTCCGTGGATGAACTGTCCTTGCAGGAAAGATCAGAGCTGCGGGAGTGATACCTGAGACGGAAGCGGGTAGAGCTCTCACTGCACCAAGGACCCTATTTTCTTCCCTATGTTCTGGGATCTCTATCCCCTTTACACTCTCCAATTCCAGCCTTGCCTCCAAGAACTCCTTCTCGTAGATCAGAACGTTAAGCGTCCCTGGGAAAGGTTGGAACCCCAGTAGCTTCTTGAACGAGTCTACGTAATAGGGCATGTTCAGAAATATCCTTCCCTCTCCTAATCCCGACACTACCTTCCCCTTAAGCCTAATCACGTTATCCGTCATTATTATGCCCCTTATGGTTTTAAGACAAGCATTTAGCTTCTCCTCGCCTTGTTTAGTTAATCTTAACGTCTCACCGTCAGGACCTATTGTCCTTTGAATATAACCAGAGTCTTCCAGTTCCCTAAGCTTCCTTGAAATTGTTTGTTGAGACAGATCTATTGCCTTAGCTATTCGGACTTGTGTCACAGGTCCCGTTAAGGCGAGGCTCATTATTTCGGCTAGCAGGCAAGAAACCTCAAAGTCTTTTCAGCTTCAACCACCCTCCGTGCATCCTATCTCTGCTTCTCTGTATTCCCCGTTTAAGTCATCACCGTCGTCAGAAGGTCTCCAATCCCACCTCTCTGTCCATGCCTCCCCTATCTTGAAAGGCCTTTCCAACTTACTTAGGAGGACTATTCTGCTTGGGGCATGCTCAGAGAGCAATTTATAGCCCGTCGCGGCCGCTAGCTTCTTTGAAAACTCCCTGATCTCCTTATGCCTCGGCATAGCGTCCCTAGTCAGTCTTAATGTCGAAGGGCCTACGTGCATGTAAGCCTTGGCCTCTATGTATGTGGGCTGTGCCAACTCCACCAACTTTGCGAAGTCGCGCACATCCTCGTCCGACATGTTCATTCCGTTGATTAACGTCAACCTCAACACTGTGGGAGAACTGAAGCTTGGTAATATGGAGAGAGTCTTTAGGAAAAGGGCCCACGAGTTCGCCACGATCGATCTGTTTATGATCTTGTGCTTTCTTTCATTGGGTGCTTGTAGTGAGACGAAAAGTTGAGTGGGTTCCTCGTCCAATGTGGCCAGGATGTCTGGCCTTATTCCACTAGTTACCAGGAAGGTCGTCATTCCTCTCTTATGATATTCCTTAAGGAGCTCCCCAATTCTATCATAGAGAGTAGGTTCACCGGTTAGGCTTATGGCTACATGTTTAGGTGCTACGGCGTCATTGAGCTTCTCTCTATCTACTCCATTTCTTCCAAAGTAGCCTGAAAGGGACCTCTTATGCTCCTCTATGCTCTTCTCCGCTATGAACTCTGGGTCATCCATCATAGGTAGCTTAGTTTCATCCCATTCAATCCCCACATCCTCTGGTTCTAGTCTCCAGCAGTGGACACATCTAAACCAACACCAAAGGGAGGAGGTTGTCATTTGGACACATCTATGGCTCTCAATGCCGTAGAACTTTCCCTTATAACAATACCTCCCGCTGGTGAGGGCCTCGTGGGTCCAATGGCATTTCTTATATGCACTATGACCACCTATGAGATGGTACTTCTCCTTCTCTAGCTCCTTATGTAGGAGCGTAAAGGTGTCAATCTGTACAGGATCCTGTGTCATGGATCAAAACAACTTACGACGAGTAGATTAAAAGTATACCTAACATCATGGGACACCTACAAATAGTTCCATCTCCAGGGCCATAACACCAATATAGTAAAAGATAGTAGCTGATCCAACGTCCAAAACGGCTCTCATCTAGAAAGATTTATATAGAAGTGGTTCTTAAGAGGAGGTGAAAAAGGTGGTTTAGGATGCCGGCTGCAGGTGCTCCAATTGTACTCTTCAAGGAGGGCACCTCCAGGTCAACTGGCAGGGACGCCCTTAGGAACAACATAATAGCCGCCC